>CAJPPL010000007.1:0-98860 GCA_905372585.1 Streptococcus oralis | reverse complement strand
CGATTAGTATCGTATGAGGACTCTGTCTGACTCCTCTCTGTATTTATTCCGTCCGTTTTATGGACGTTTTGAAGTCCGTTTTGTGGACGTCCGTTTTGTGGACGTCCGCTATTACCGAGGGGTTTTGGTGTTTTTTCTATATCACACTCTTTTTCGTAGAGAACTTTACCAAAAGCATCTATCCTCTTTAACAACTCACCGTCGATTGAATAGTGCTCCACTATTTCTAAATTAGCATCTACTAGCTGAAGATAAAGTCTATTTGGTTTATTAAGCCCCTGTCTAACTTCTCGTAAGAGGCCATGTTCTTGCAGTTCTTTCTTGATCTTAGTAACCTTCATCTTTCCCTTATCCAATAGCAGCATCAGGTCAGAAACTGTAAAAATTAGAAAGACCGCTCCATTTTCATCAACGTAATCTCTATTTCCCTTCTGGAATGAACTGATACTTAATTTACAACGATTATAAAGAGCGCCATAAGCTAACTTAGCATCAGATGAGAGGCTCGTGTAAGAACTAGTCAATTTGACATAGCCGTTCTCATTGTATTGAATACGGGTGAAAAATATTTCTGGAATTTGATAAAAAGTTAGAGTAGCTAGTTGATCAATTGTGATATCCGCCATTAGTAGCCTCCTACAACTTGTAACCTCAAGCCACCAGCTTCAGGAAAATAAACAAGATGAGTTTGCTCTAACTCTTCAATAGCTGCAATAGCACGCTTTCTAGTCCATCCCATCGTCTTCATCAAATCGAAAATCATTATATCTCTAGACAAACTTGAGACCTTTGTTCGGTTTTGTTTCATAGGCAATCCTTTCTTTACTTGATTAGTCCTTTTTCTTTTCTTAATTTTTAAAGTCTATTAGACATCTGGATTCCTCATTCTGTAGTATTTATTGAATAACCTCCAAGCTTTAAACGGGTTTTGTCTAGAATGATTTTCAAAAAATACGACATAATAACAACCTTTATTCAAGACTTTTTCAAAATCATTTTTCGATACAGATAAACCGAAATCTTCACGATCGCCAAGACCAAGTAAAAAATACTTTCCCCATCGTTTTTTTACTGGGACACTCCTAAACATCAGTTCATTAAGTTCTAGTGATTCTTTTGAATAATCAAAGCTATAAATATAGCATGCCACCAATACTTTCTTGCCAAACATTCCTTATTTCCTTTCACACATACCCCATCAATTCTGGATTAAACTCCAGAGTCAACCACAAGGCTTCATCTTGAGTCAATTGGCTAGTTTGTCCCCAAGTTCCATCTCTCGCTCTTCTGGAGTACGGATATGTACCAAGGCTAATTCTAGGACGTAATTCATGAATAACATTATCTTTCATAACTCTCCAGAGAAGACTAGAAGGTCTATAGTAATATCCATCTCCAAGCCAAACTCTATTGAGATCATCGTATACAGAGACTTTTTCATTAGAATTTCCTTCAGGGATACAATCAACCATATTTTCTCCTTTCTTTAATTTTTCAACGAAAAAAGAGAGCGATTTTCTCGCTCTCTCAAGTTTTATGATATTTAATTTTTCACTTTCCCAAAACTCTAGACACTTACTTTAGAATTTTTTAAACAATTCAAAAACTTCCCCTTGAAAAAAGAGGAAGTTTGTAGAATATCAGCCTGAATTACGCAAACCAGTTGCAATTCCGTTGATAGTTGTATGGATCAGTTTTTCTTCGTCAGCTGACAATTCGCCGCGACGTTGACGTTTGATCAACTCCAACTGGATGTAGTTCAGGATATTAAAGTAAGGCATACGATAGTTTAGACTGTCTTTTAGATAAGAGTTTTCTGCCAAGAGTTCGTCATAACCTTCGATAGCTAAAATAACGTCCTTAGTCAACTGCCATTCATCTAAAATAGTGTAGTAGATAGCTTGTACTTCTTCGTCTTCACAGAGCTTGGCATATTCAAAAGCAATATTCATATTAGACTTAGACAAGACCATGTCTACATTAGAAAGCAAAGATTGGAAGAAAGGCCAGTTTTGGTACATATCACGAAGGAATTCGATATTCTTTGGATCTTGATCAATAAACTCTTTAAAGCTTGATCCCACACCATACCACCCAGGGAACATGACACGACTTTGTGACCATGAGAAGACCCAAGGAATGGCACGCAAACCGCCAATTTCAGTGATGGTCTTACGAGCTGCTGGACGCGAACCGATATTGAAGCTTGAAATAGCCTTGATTGGACTTGATTCAAAGAAATAGTCATAGAAATGTTCATTTCTAAAGACCAAATCACGGTAGATATCGTAGCTACGGTCCACTACTTGATCCATAATAGCTTCGTAACGATTTGACGTATTGGTATCACTCTTCTTCTTGGTAATCATGCGGTTAATGGCTGCAGAAACCAACATTTCAAGGTTATAATAAGCAGCGTCTTTGTTTCCGTATTTATTTCCAATGACTTCTCCTTGCTCAGTCAGACGGATACGGTCCTTAATAGACTTGAGCGGTTGAGATGTGATGGCTTCATAAGTTGGTCCACCACCACGACCCACAGTACCACCACGACCGTGGAAGAAAGTGACCTTAACGCCAAATTCATCACCGATAGCAGTTAGTTGTTGTTGCGCCTTGTAGAGAGTCCAACATGAGGACAGGTAACCACCATCCTTGTTACTATCAGAGTAGCCAAGCATGATTTCTTGGTAGTTGTCTTTTGAAGCAATCCATTTTTTAGCCAAAGGAAGAGAGAAATATCTTCTCATGGTTTCTTCCGAATGGTCTAAGTCCTCAATAGTTTCAAAGAGGGGAACAATCTGAACTCGTGCTTTTTGGGAATCAACCAAGCCTACTTCCTTGAGCATGATTGCTAGCTCTAGCATATCTGATACACTGGTTGCATGTGAGATAATGGTTTGACGAATGACATTTTCACCCAGTTTATCCTTCAACTTGCGGGCAGCTTTAAAGATAGACAGTTCCTTCTCAAGAAGTTCTGACTTTTCAGCATGAGTGGCTGAGAGGATACGAGGATCTTCTTCCAACTCTTTTAAGAGAAGGCTACATTTTTCGTCTTCAGACAGATCGCTATAGTGATCGTTGATACCAGCTGATGCTAGCAATTCAGCCACACAGGCTTCGTGAACACTAGAATCCTGGCGCATATCAATAGAAGCAAGGTAGAAACCAAAAATTTCGACAGCTTGCATCAACTCGACAAATTCTCCTGAAATCAGGTATTCTCCTTTGTTCTCAAGGAGAGAGTCGCGAATGGCCAACAAATCTTGATAGAATTCATCTGCAGTGGCATATCTAGGTTGAAGATCCTTGTCTTCAATCAAATAAGCCTTGGTTGCCAGCATCTTAGCTTGGATATCAAAAAGGGCACGACGATAGAGTTCTTTTTCACGGTAAATCGAGTTATCTTGTGACTTCAGCGCCATCTCACGAACCTTGTCGCTGACATTCACGATGCTGGTTGACAGTGAAAATTCACGGTAAAGATTATAAATCTTTTCATCATAGTAGTTCATGATGACTTCACACTGGGTCAAGGCTGATTTATTGAGGGTTTCCGCTGTTACGAAAGGATTTCCATCACGGTCTCCTCCAATCCACATCCCCATAGTAATTGGTTTTGGATGCTCAAGCTCGATACCTTGTTCTTTAGCTAATTTTTTATACTCAGCCGTCAAACGCGGAACAGCATTCAGGAAAGAACTTTGGTAATACTCCATCACGTTGGTGATTTCGTTGGTTACTTTCAATTTTTTCTCACGAATCATGTCCGTTTGCATGATAATTTCAATATAACGACGGAGATCCGTGTGCCATTTTTCTTTATTAATCAAACCAAGTTTGACATCACGGTACTTGCGCAAAAGCGTATGGATATGGTTGGTCAAGTCCAGCATACTCTTGCGTTGTACTTGCGTTGGATGAGCGGTCAAGACAGGAACGACATTTAACTTTTCTAAAATTTCGGCTGCATTTTCTTTTTCAGCTACCATCTTAATCGTTGTAGATAGTTTTCCTAGATAGTCTTGGTCCACATTGTTTTGGTGATTGATTTCATAGGCCAAATCCACATCCTCAGAGATATTAATCAAAAGTGGAAGGATAGAGAAATAGCGTGAAATGTAAATCATTTCTTCATTCGAAAGACTTGTCACTAGGTCATTGAGCCCTTGATAATTCTCGCTAGTTGATAATTCCTTCAACTGGATAATCTTTTCAAAGGTTTCTGGCGCTAGCATATTTTTTGTGATATCTTCTAATAGCTCAGTCAGAATCAAGACTTCTTCTTGGACGACTGCTTTATTACTATAGTTTTCTAATTTTTGAAGAGACATATACTTTCCTTTCCATTCAATCCTTACAGATTTTCATCGGTTTGATTCTCGTATTCTCTGATAAGTTTGGCACGTTTTTCACTGGCATCAATGTTCAATACAAGCGCGATGGCTACGGATAATACCAATAGACTGTTCCCACCTTGTGAAAGGAAGGGGAAGGTTACCCCTGTAGAAGGAATCAACCCTGAAATCCCACCGATATTGACAAAGACCTGAACAAGAATCATCCCTCCGACACCAATAGCAACCATAGAGTTAAAGGGGTCCTTTGCTCGAATACCAACCAAGATGATTCGCAAAATCAAGAAGAAGAGTAAAGCCAAAATCATACTGGCTCCTACGAATCCAAACTCCTCAATGACAATCGAAAAGACGAAATCCGTATGGGCTTCTGGCAGATAACCACGCTTCTCGATAGAATTCCCTAGTCCCAGTCCGAACCAGCCACCATTAACCATGGCATAGTAGGAATTTGCGAGCTGGTGTCCTGCACCCGCCAAGTCATTAAAGGGATTAAAGAAGGCACTAAAACGTTTAGCAACGTAACCAAATAGCGGAATTTGAGAGAACTTTTCAACCCCAACAAAGCGAATGACAGACAAGACTAACATTGAGCTCCCTGCCAAGAGAGCCAGAATGGTCGAGAACCAACGATAGGCGATCCCACTAACCGTATACATGATGAGCGCCACCAAGACCAAGATGGTCGCATTTCCCAAGTCTGGGAAAATTCCCAAGCTACCAATCAGAACTAGCAGAACAAAACGCCAGTCGTTAAAAGCTCGAGGCAGCCACTGATTCTGTGTCAAAACCTGGAAGTCATAAACCGCAATCTCATCTTGTTGTTTTGAAAATCGATGTGCTAGGTACCAGATAATGATAATTTTAAGGTACTCCGCAGGCTGAATCGTTACAGGTCCTACAGAAATCCATCCGTATGCTCCATTGACAGGTGTTCCGACCAGTCGTGCCAGAGCTAAAAGAACCATCTCCACAATCATTACGATAAAGATGAGACGTCCGTTTCTTAGGAAACCTAATTTTAATTTATAGATTAAGGCAATCAGAATCAAACTAGCTATCCAGAAGATCCCCTGGTTACGCACCAATTGAAAGGCACTTTTTCCTTCTTCGATCAAGGTTGCACTCGTTGTCGAGTACACCACAATCAGCCCCAAAATCGATAAAAGGAAGTAAGGAATCAAAATGGAATAGTTTAGTAGGTGCCTTTTACTAATTTTCATATTTCACCACTCTAATAGGAACAGACACTTCTGTTCCCAATTCCGTTTTATTTTCTAGTTTTGATTGCTATTATACCACTTTTTCAGAAAGAAAAAAACTCTTATCCTTTAATCCTTCGAATTTTACTCATTTTCTAGTTTCAAGCATAAAAAATACAAACCTCTCTTGAGATTTGTATTTTAAGTTCTTAGTTAGATGAAGAGCTAGTGCTTGAGCTTGAATCACCACCACCGATGTATTGGGTGAAGATGTTTTGGAAGGCTTGGTCTTTAACCTTGATGTTTGCTGCTTGCAATTCTTTACCAATTACTCCTTGAACAAAGGCTGAATCATTTTGTTTTTGAGTCAAGATGATGGTCTTCAATTTTTCTTTGTAATCCTCTGTATTAGAAGATTTTTCTGTTTTCTTCGTTACTTTGATGATGTAGAACTGACTGCTGTAGGCTTGTGTTCCAGTAGCTGTAATCACATCAGAAACCCCGTTCACATCCAAGGCAAAGGCTGCTTTCTTGACTTGTTCTGGAAGTTCTGTTGAAGCAGAGTCAAAAGTGATTTCTCCACCATTTTCTTTTGTTTTGTCGTCGTTAGAGTTGTCTTTTGCCAACTGAGCAAAATCCGCACCTTCTGCTTTAGCTTTCTCAAGTACTTCTTTTGCCTTGTCTTCATTGTCCATACGGATGATTTGAGCAGTTACATCTGGTGTGTACGCTTCAAAAGCCTTTTGGTAGGCTTCGTCTGTCAATTCGCTCTCAGCGGCCTTCTTAACCGCCAATTCAACCAATTTGCTAGTACGGATTTGAGCTTTACGAGTCTCAGGTGTCATACCTGCACGTTGAAGCACGCTGTTATAGCTATCACCGTATTTCTTTTGTTCTTCAGCAACGGCGTCATCCACATCTTTATCCGTTACCTCTGATCCATATTGTTGTTCGAATACTTTTTGGATAGTCATATTGAGCAAGACTTGTTGTGCGGTTGGATTGTTCTTTACTTCTTCAAAGAATTGATGTTCTGTAATCACATCGCCCTTCATGCTGATCAAATCTTTTCCTTCAGAACTGTTTGAACAAGCTGCAAGTGTTGCTACTGATAAAAGTGTGATGGCTCCTGCCATAAGTTTTTTCTTCATTTTTACTCCTTTTACGGTAAGTGTTACCTTATCTATTTTACTATAATTTCTTAAATTTTTCTGAAAATTATTCGCTCTCAGGAAGCTCTACTTCTGCTACATTCTTTCGTAGCATGAGAATGCCGTCTCCAAGTGGAACTAGAGACGCTGTTAGACCTGGATTGTTCAAAGTTGCGTCAAACAGTCTTTGCAAACCACGGTAAATGGTTCGTTGACCACGGCGGACTTCCATGATGTCCTTGGCAACATCTCCTCCTTGAAAAATATCATCCAAGACCACTACTCCACCAACTTCCAAGTGCTTGAGGATTTCAGGCAGAAAGACGATATACTTTGACTTGGCCGAATCCATAAAGATAAAATCATATGTTTCTGTCAAAGTAGATAAAACATCAACAGCATCACCTTCAAGTAAGGTGATTTGCTTACGACTGTCAAACTTGGCAAAATTTTCCTTGGCAAAGCCTATCATTTCTGGATTACGGTCAATGGTTGTAATCTTGGCATCTGGCGCATGTTCCGCCATCAAGAGGGCTGAAAAACCGATAGCTGTCCCAATTTCCAAAATGTTCTTGGGCTGTATGGTCTCCATGAGAAATCGAAAATACACGACCGTTTCATGGGGAATAATTGGAATGTTTTCCTTACGAGCGAAGGTCTCCAATTCTTTCAGGGAGCCTGTCACCTGCTTTTGACGCTGGCGCATGAGTTCTACGATTTCTTCCTTGACGATGGGGCGACGCATATTGTGATTGGCATTTTTACTATAAGACTCTACCATCTTAAGCTAGTCCCAATTTTTCAACAAGGGCTTCAAACTCGTTCAAGCGACGTTCAAAGACTGCAAAGGCATCGTTGAGATAGTCTTCCTTCTCCATATCCACTCCTGCTTTTCTCATGACATTGAGTGGATAGTCAGATTTACCTGCCTTGAGGTAGTCGATATAGCGGTCACGATCTTCTTGACTACCATGGACAATCTTCTCAGCCAAGGCTGAAGCTGCTGCAAAACCTGTTGAATACTGATAAACATAGTAGTTATAGTAGAAATGCGGAATGCGTGCCCACTCGTATTGGATCTGAGGATTGTCTTCCTTGCTGAGTCCGTAGTACTCTTGGTTCAAGTCAGCGTAGAGTTTATTGAGGAAATCACTTGTCAAGACTTCTCCATTTTGGTCTGCTTGGTGGATAGCATGTTCAAACTCAGCGAATTGAGTTTGACGGAAAACTGTTCCACGGAAACCATCTAGGAAGTTATTGAGAATAGCAAAGCGAGTTGCATCGTCTTCTACTTCTTCCAACAATTTCTCTGTCAAGATATTTTCGTTAGTCGTTGAGGCAATCTCAGCCAAGAAGATAGAGTAATCCCCATAAACATAAGGTTGGGTTTCACGAGTATAGCTTGAGTGCATACTGTGACCTGTCTCATGGACAAGGGTAAAAAGATTGTCTAGATTGTCCTGCCAGTTGAGAAGCATAAAGGCATTGGTATCGTAAGAACCACCAGAGTAGGCACCAGAACGCTTGCCTTGGTTTTCATAGACATCAATCCAACGCTCACTGAAGGCACGTTTAACACGGCTCAAGTAGTCGTCACCTAAAACTGCCAAAGCTTCTTCTGCCTTTTTCAAGGCTTCTTCGTAGGTAAAGCTATAATCTACTGACGAAAGCGGTGTGTAGACATCGTACATCTTGAGGTCGGAAATCCCCAAGATTTTAGAACGAAGTTCTAGGTAACGATGCAAGAGTGGCAAATGCTTGCGCACTGCTGCTACTAGATTGTCATAGACACTTTCTGGAACAAAGTTTGCTGCGAGGGCTGCATGGCGAGCACTCTTATAGTTGCGAACTTTTGCTCGGTAGTTTTGCACCTTAACATTTGTCTGCAAGGTCTTAGCATAAGTATGTTGAAATTGCTCGTAAGTCGCATAAAGGGCTTCATAAGCACCACGACGCACTTCACGGTTTTTAGACTCCATCAAACGGATGTAAGTACCGTGTGAGAGTTGCACTTCCTTGCCTTCGTCATCAAGGACATATGGGAAGCTAATATCCGCATTGTCCAAAATAGCGAAAGTTTCACTAGCAGAGCCAAAGATTTCTCCTGCTCCAGCAAGCAATTCTTCCTCACGTTGCGAAAGAACATGGTCTTTCTTTTGCAAGAGCTTGTCAAAAAAGTGCTTGTAAACTTGGAGTTTTGGTTGAGCTTCTAGGAAGGCCGCATACTGCTCTTCGCTAATCTCCATAAACTCAGGTTCATAGAATGAAAAGGCTTGTTCTAACTGACTGTATAGGGTCATTGCCTTGGCATAGTACTCTTGATACTTGGCTTCACGCGTGTCCTGGTCATTTTTCATATGTGCATAGACATAAAGCTTTTCAACTTGGCGTTCCAAGTCAAGTGAAAATTCTGTAATCTCAAGCAAACTGTCTGCGCTATCCAAGAGATGCCCCTCATACTGAGATGCTGTTTGTACTTTTTCAGTTAAATCTTTCAAGGATTCTTCCCAAGCTTGGTCTGTTGGGTAGATTGTTGAAAGATCCCATGTATCTTTTTCATTTATTTCATGTCGTTGTAATACCATAAGATTCCTCCATCCTTTCTATTTTACCACATTTTTTGAGAAATATAAGTGATAAAAGGCTGGTGGATAGAGCTTTTGGCGATTATTTTTCGGATTTTTTTGATAGTAAGCCTGAAAATTTCTATAATAGCTAGTCAAATCCGTTTCAATCTGCAAAAAATCACCCGATTCTATTGGTCTGACTTGGGGATACCAGTCGTCCAGTTGACGGTTTAATAAATTGTCTCCTTGATGATAAGCTTCCTCCTGTTTTTTCATCCAGTAAGGGGTTTGGTAGTACAACTGTTGGCGAATGTAGTGACAGATAGTGGTATCTTGCACAACTGCAAAACAAGACAGTTTTTGTTTCTGATAAGGGAATCGTAAAATTTCCAAGAGATTTCCTTGACCAAAGGGAAATTCCTTGACCTGAAAATGAAGCTTGCCACGTAGGTCCTGATGCAGAAGATATTTGAGTCTCAGAACTTGATTTTTGAGATCTAGTTCCCAAACATAGAATCCCATATTTTGACTAAAATAGAGGAATCCTCTTTGCAGTTGTGTTAATCGCTCTTTTAACCAGAGTTTTTCTCCCAGTAGCCAGATAACCTGATAGCCCTGGCTACGGTATCCTTGGCTTCTATCGCCTAAAAGCTTTTGAGACAAGGGGCTACACTGAACCTCCAGAGCTAGTTTCTCATTGACGAGAACATCTGCTATCTGCTGAATCTCGGGCAGACTATATTCTACGGCAACCTGATTGTCCTTCTTGGCCCAGTGATAGAGGGCCTCTTTGTTGCCCAAGTGTTCTGGACTTTCATTCTCAAAAATAGCCATACAATCTCTTAAAGATTCATGAGCGAAATGCGTTCGAATGCTCTGTCCTTGGCGTAATCGTAGTCCGCCCCCACAGGCTGGACAAGTATAATCTTGTCTTGTCACGTCTTTTTCGAGGGCATTTACCAATTTTCCCTTGGCATCTCTGGCTACAAACATGGTCTACCTCCTTTTCTCATTTATTCGAAAAAGAACTAAAAAAGACTGGAATTCCAGCCTTTCATATTACTTTTCTACCTTTTAAACCTCTTAGAGTATTTTTTCAACATGGGAATGAGATTGGGGATCTGCTCACTCCTAATGACCAGCACACCATATTCCTGGCAACGATTGGCATAAGCAGGATTGATTTTCCCCGTACAGACAATTAACTTGAGACAACTCTCCCCAGCAAAATGATTGGCATAGACTTCTAGTTCATTGATGGCTTCAACTGATAAATCCGTCATCTTGCAGGAGATAAAGGTAATCGAGCGTCCCTTTCTCAGAATGACATCAATCTCATTTTGGACATTATCCGCCTCTGGAAAGATGCCATTCCAATCAATCTCACCTCCTATCATGCACTCATCAAACAGCTGAGATTCAAGCGCCAAGAGATAGAGATATACCTCTAAAATATGTCCCTTATTGCGGCAAAAGACTTGAGCTTCTTGACTTGGAAAGCTGTATGCTACTCGTTTCTTGTCCTCGCTTTCAATACAAAGCATCCCTGCTTCCACAAGTAAAGGAATAAGGGATTTTGGATAGTGATAATACCTGCCATTGTTTTCCAGTATCTTTTCTGTCTCAGCATGCAGGTCATTGGTCTTAGCTAGAGAGAAAAATTGGGTCACTTGATACCAGTGGGCAGGATTGGCAATGGCAGAGCTGGCTAGCTTTTTGATGGCTGCAATTTGCTGAGCTGAGTGGATAGGGCGTTTTGATTTGAGCATTTTTCCACCACGTAAAGCTATCAGCTGTTGGATGCTTAGGGTTGGAATGTCCAAATCTTCTTTTTCTAACTGACCGGCTACCCACTTGTATTGTTTTCCCCGCTCGACATCCATGGCAACGATGGGGAGGTGACGATCCAAGCCGTATTGATAGAGGGATAAGGCTAGTAGCGAATCCCCACCAAAAACATCAAGAAGAACCTGGTCATAGCCTGCTAGGCAATAATCTAACTGATTTGATAATTGTTCTAAAGATAGCTGACGAAAGGACACTCGTTGGATATGGGGGACTTCTTCAAGGATAAACTGACGGAGAGAGAGTTTTTCATTATTGCTTATTTTCGTCAAAGAAAGGAAGAGAATCTCGTCACAATCACTGATAAAGGCCTGGTAGACATTCTTTTCCAATACATGCCGATCATACAATTCCACCAAAAGACTCGTCATTGGACCACCTCCATCATCTACACTTTCTCAAGCCGAGAGAAAAATAATACAGCTCTACTGCTCACATTTCCTACTTCTAGTATAGCATAAAATCCTGCTTCCCCACTCTACCATCGCAAATAAAAATGAATAGAAACCTTGTAAAGTGGTTTCTATTCGCTTGTAAAGATTTGATTTACTTGATTTTCTTGGCTAGCATAGTCGCAAAGCGTAGTTGAATGCGATTACCATTTTCATCACGACGGTGCAGATGTCCTGGGTTTTCATTGTACTTAATCAATTCCCAATCCTTGTAGTAGTCCGCCAACTCCCCTTCTTTAAAAGTGAATGGGAAGTTGATTGAGCAAGGATAATCCTCTGTATCCATGGCACAGACGATAAGATTGTAACCACCGACCGTGGTGTGCTCCTGCATATTTTGGATAATAGCTGGAATGCGGTTCGCTTGTAGGAACATCAGAACAACTGTTGAAACGATAAAATCATAGTCTTGGCTAACACTGGCAGAATTGATATCATAAAGTCCGACAGGCATGTCTAGATCCTCTTGTTCCACAATGCTTTGCAAGATTTCAAGGGACAATTCATTTTGATCCACAGCTGTCACATCAAAACCATTCTGTGCGAGAAAGAGAGAGTTACGCCCCTGACCACAACCCAAATCCAAGGCTCTTCCAGGTTTCACCGTCTGCATAGCCTCTAGGACCTCTGAATGGACTGGATTAGTCTGGTATTTCTTAGGGAAATAATCCTCAGGTTTACAATAAAATTCCAAGTACCACTCTACATCGTCTGTTGCAGCCTCTACTCGGTGCCAGGCTTGCGGTTGCGCCATGGGATTGTCAGCCCCTGCCTCAAAGAGGTGTTCAGCTAGAACCTCACCATCTTCAGTCAACTCAATAAACTTGAGAGCCCCTTTCAACACAGTAATTTTTCCCCAAGTGCCGACTTTAGTATTGTGCTTTTGCTGAACAGCTTCAGGCATGGTTTGTTTATTCCACAAGGGCATCCGTTTATAGGCAATTAATTTTTCCATTTTACTTCCTCTTCTTAACGCTGGTTGACAGCTTTCATCACACGCGCGATGTCGCGGTTTTGTTCACGACGCTTGATAGACTCCCGTTTGTCATAGTCATGTTTCCCTTTAGCAAGTCCTAAAAGGAGTTTAGCATAACCATCTTTAATATAGACTTTAAGGGGAACAAGGGTCATTCCTGTCCCTTTGGTCTCTTGTTCCAATTTTTGAATTTGTTTTTTATGGAGCAAAAGTTTACGACGACGTTCTGGTTCCTGGTTCCAGATATTGCCCTCTTCGTAAGGGGCGATATGAACATTGCTCAGCCAGACTTCCCCATTTTTTACTTGGGCAAAGCCGTCCTTGAGATTGATTCGAGCAGCTCGAACGCTCTTGATTTCCGTTCCTGTCAGCACCATTCCTGCTTCAAGCGTATCAACGATTGTATAGTCGTGGTGCGCCTTTTTATTTTGTGCGACGACCTTTCCCTCGCCCTTTGCCATGCTTGGCTCCTTTCTTAGCTACTTCTTTGTAAAAAGGTTTCTTGCCTTTTTTCTTTTTATCTTTTTGTGAATGCTTGTACTTATCATTTGAGCGTCCTGATTTTCTCTTGTCTTCCTTCTTGTCTGAACGACGACTTGAACCATGACCTCTGTCTTTGCGCCCAGCTTGTTTCAAGCCTTTTTCGATGACATCAAACTCACTTGGAATATAAGAGAAATCAATCTCTCCCGTCATCTTATCGGCTCTTTCAACTTGAATGCGAATTTGCTGTCCCACACGGAAGGTTGTTCCTGATTTCTCTCCACGGAGAGTCAAATCTCGCTCGTTGAAATGATAAAATTCAGACAAATTGGTAATGTGAATCAAACCTTCGACTGTATTTGGCAATTCAACAAAGAGACCGAATTTGACGATGCTGGATACAACTGCGTCGTACTCTTCACCCACATATTCTTCCATGTACTCAGCCTTTTTCATGGCTTCGACTTCACGCTCAGCCTCGATGGCACGACGTTCACGGTTGGAAGACTGGGTTGCAATCTCTGGAATCACTTGTTCAAAATGCTCTGCTATTTCCTTAGAACGACCATAGTCCCGAATCATACGGTGGACTAGAAGGTCTGGATAACGGCGAATAGGACTGGTGAAGTGAGTGTAATAGTTAGCGGCTAGTCCATAGTGACCGTGATTGTGCTCAGAATAGCGAGCCTGTTGCATAGAACGGAGAAGCATCATGGACAATACATCCGCATAGGGTTCTCCCTCAACAGCACGCATGATGTCTTGAAGCGCCTCCTGGCTAATCTCACTGGCCGTTCCGTAAATTCGCAAACCAAAGCTTGAAGCATAGTCAATAAACTTCTGAACTTTTTCAGCCTTGGGCTCCTCGTGAATTCGATAAATGAAAGGTAGGTCCAGCTTGCTAAAGTGCTCGGCAACCGTTTCATTAGCAATCAACATGAAGGACTCGATCATCCGCTCAGCAACACCACGCTGACGAAGAACGATATCCACTGGCTTACCTTTTTTATCCACTAAAATCTTAGCTTCACTGGTATCAAAATTGAGAGCTCCACGTTTCTCACGCATGCTTTCTAGCCTTTCATGTAGCTTGGCCATGAGCTCGATACTTGGAACAATTTTCTTAAACTCTTGTCTCTTTTCCTCATCGCCAGCCAGGATGTCATTGACAGCGCTATAGGTCATACGGAAACTAGTCTTGATGACTGTTTGGGTAATGGTGTAATGAACCACACGACCATGTTTATCAATTTCCATAATAGCAGACTGGGTCAAGCGATCTACTTGAGGATTGAGAGAGCAGATGCCATTTGACAATCGTTCAGGAAGCATTGGTACCACACGGTCTGTCACGTAGACAGAAGTCGCGCGATTAAGGGCTTCCTTGTCGAGGGCAGAACCCTCGGTCACATAGTAGGAAACATCTGCGATGTGAACTCCGAGTTCTAGATTGCCATTTTTCAAAGGCTTGATGTGAACTGCATCGTCCAAGTCCTTGGCATCCGCGCCGTCAATGGTAAAGGTAAGCTCATCTCTTAAATCAAGACGCCCTTCCATATCCTTTTGAGACGGAGCATCTGGTACACTTTCTGCCTCCTTGAGAACAGCTTCTGTAAATTCTGAAACAATATCCACGGATTCCAAGACTTCAAGAACGTCAATCCCAGCATCAGTCGAGTGCCCCACCACGTCTAGCACACTAGCGACAAAGAAATCATGTTTCTTACTTGGGTATTTGTCGATAAAGACCTTGAGAACTTCAGTACCTTCCAACTTGATAGCCGGTTTCTTCACATAAATCGGTTGGCTGATTTTCTGATTCTTTGAACGAATGTAGCCCGCATACTTGGGCTTTTCCTGATCCAGAACGATTTGCCCGACAACTGTCGTCAGGCTATGCTCTAGGATATCGATAATTTTTGCTTCTGCAGCAGTTCCCTTGTTACGGTCAGCGACTTTCTTGATAACGACCTCAACGGTATCGCCATCAATAGCGTAGTTGACATCGTTTTTTCCTACAAAAAGGTCGTCCTCTTCGCCTTCCAGACTGACAAATCCAAAGCCATTTTTATGGGCATGAAAAACCCCTTTGAGGGTAATTTCATGTTTCTTCTTTTGGTCCAGACATAAACTACCATCATCTTCAAAACGAATCTGGTGCTTTCTTTCCATCAGAGACAGGTTTTTAATTAACTCACGGAAATCCTTGGACCCATCCTTTCCGAGAGCCTGAGCTAGATCATTTACCGTCACTCGCCCCTTCTCTTGCAAATATTCTTTAATTTTATCTTTCATGTTTTCTTTCTAGATTTTTATAATTTCTTTTTGAGTGATAACTTTAGTAAACATCAATCAAAATAAAAATAGGCTAAGACCTAGTCTCGCCCATTTCTTATCTACTTGATAATACCGTCAATGCTAAGGCAATGGCTAGCCAGAAAAAGACTAAAATACCTGTCAAACGTTGCATCACAGCTTCAAAACCACGCGCTTTACTACGTTCAAACAAATCACCTGAGCTGGCATCAAATACATTGCTGGATTGGTTCTTAGTTGGTTGCATGAAAATCGCAATCACAATCACAACAGATAATACTAATAAAATGGTTAATAATAGGTTATACATATCAAACTCCTTAAAATCCCTATTATTTTACCATAAATTCTACTTAGATTCAAGATGTAAAGTTACTTTTCTTTCCTTTGGACAATATTTTAACACCTCAATCTTGTCTGGATGGGTTTTGGAGTTCTTACTGGTTAGATAATTCATGCTGCCACAAGAGGAGCACTTGAGATTGATTTTTACTCGCACTAGATTTCCTTTACTTTTAATAATGATCTAAATTGCACTAAGTTACATAAACAACTGAAAGCCACACAGGCTGCTGTCGCATAAAAGACAGCATGGTAGCCCAAATATCCTGCAACTGCGGATCCCGCCATAGGTCCAATCACTCCACCGAGATAAAAAAAGACTTGGTTGAAGGCGAAAATCCTTGAAATACCTGATTTTGGAGTCATTTTGCTAAGAAGGGCATTGACACCTGGTATGAGAGCTCCCGTTCCCAGACCAAAGAGAAAACGATACAAGCCAAGTTGAAGGGGGCTGGTTGCATGGGCACAAAGAAGGTAAATGATGACGGAATAAATCTGAGCCGCGACCAACAATCTATGATTCCCTACCTTATCGCCAAGTTTTCCTAGAATTCCAGCACTCATCATGCTAGAAAATCCCATGCTGGATACGATTAGTCCTGATACAAAGAGGAGATTCTCAGTCTGTCCTAAGTCCCGCACATAGAGAGCTAGAATGGGGCCAATTGATTGAGCTGAAAATTGAATGACAAAGCTCGTCAAAAATAGATTCACTAAAAGCCTAGGATACTTGAAAGAAGAAAATACTTCTTTCGTTGGGATAGTCTTCTCCTTAGCTACTGGCTGAAAATCTTCCTTGATAAAGAAAATGGTTAGGATTGCAGCTAAAAATAAGAAAGCGCCTACCAATAAAAAAACATTACGAATGCCAAAAATTTCAGCAATAAAGCCTCCAACAAAGGGGCCCGTCAGTGTTCCCGCAACTACACCTGTAGATAGAGTCCCCAGAGCCGCTCCCGACTTATCTTTAGGTACCTGACTAGCAATCAAGGCTGTTGCATTGGGAACGAATCCAGTAAATACACCATTGAGCAAGCGCAGAAAGAGTAGCCAATAGATATTTGGCACGAAGGCCAAACCTCCCATAGTGATGGTCATGGCAAGCCCAGCTCGAATCATCATGGGCTTTCGACCGTACTTGTCAGCAAGAATACCCCAGATAGGAGAAACTAGAGCTGCTGAAACAGCCGAAACTGAGATGGCTAATCCAGCATAAAAAGCAACTTGGTCTCCTTCAATTCCCAACTGCTCCACAAAGATAGGCATGAAAGGAACGATCAAGGAAATGCTGGCGCCCGTTAGAAAACTACCGAACCAGGCGACACGAAGATTCTCTTTCCAACTAATCTCTTGCACAGCTATCGCCTCCTTCAAGTAACTTCACTACTTGAGCCACAAGCTGATCACGACTGCCATTGTTATCTAATATATGACTTGCCAATTTTCTCTTTTCTGCTAAAGACCACTGGGCGGAAAGACGGGACTCTGCTACTTCCTTAGAAAGATGATCCCGTTTCATGAAACGTTCTACCTGAACATCTCGGTCCACATAGACCAGCCATGTTTCATCAAACCAGTTGGCATATCCCTGTTCAAAAAGTAGGGGAATATCCATGAAAAAGATAGCTTCTGTCTGAGCTAACTGATCTCGCAATGCTGCCAGTTCTTCACGAATGATCTCTCCTTGTGTTTTCTTAGACCATTCTCGCTCCTCAGGATTTGAAAAGATGAGACTAGCCAAGAGAGGGCGATTAAGTTCTCCATTTTCAAGGATAATTTCCTGTCCAAAGTGCTGAACTAAGACCTGATAAAGACGACCACCAGGTTTTTGTAGTTGGTGGACGACTGCGTCAGCATCGACCACTCGAAAGCCTTGCTCTCTTAGGAAATTTGTCACAGTTGACTTACCCGAGGCAATTCCTCCTGTGATTCCGATGATTTTTCCCATCAGTCCCTCCTTTGACACTGAGGACAAAAATGAGTTCCTCGTCCACCGAGCTGGAATTTCTCAATGAAGGTGCCACAGCGGGAACATGCTTGTCCAGTCTTATCATAGACCTGATGGAAGTCCTGCATGGTTCCGTCTTCCCCAAAGGCATTGGTATAGGTGCGAATGGTAGAGCCACCCTTTTCAACTGCCTGCCCCAAAACAGCAATGGTCTGGTCATGGATGGCTGACGCTTCTTCTGCCGTCAAAGTCTGGGAAGGTCTAGCTGGATAAACCTGAGCTCGCCAAAGGACCTCATCCACATAGATATTGCCAAGACCAGCTACCAAGGTCTGGTCTAAAAGGTGTGATTTGATAGGCTTTTTAGACTTGGCTAGGGCAGCTTGAAAGACCTGCAAATCAAAGTCCTGATCTTTGGGCTCAGGACCTAGTTTTTTAGAAACAAAGTAGGTTTCCAAAAGGTCCGGTGCCAATAGTTCCATAGTACCAAACTTGCGTACGTCCTCATATACAAGAGTGCCGCCATCCTCAAAATGAATGAAAACATGGGCATGCTTGCGTTCTGGAACTTTGTCTGGGTAGTAAAAATACTTGCCCTCCATCCGCAGATGAGAAATCAATACCTTGTCTGTCAGGTAAAAAAGCAAATATTTTCCACGACGCCCCATGGACTCAATTACTTGACCAGCTAGTTCTTTTTGAAACTCTTCCAAATCTGTCTTAATCATCTTGGGATAACGAATCTCTAGGCTAGAAATCTTCTTTCCCAAAATCAATTTTTCTAAGCCACGACGAACCGTTTCAACCTCAGGTAATTCAGGCATAGTTCCTCCTTCTGTAAAAACAAGAAGCAGGCATGAGCCCACCTCTACTTAGTATTCTTTTTCATTATAGCCAAAGTCAGCCAAATCTAGCTTTTTATCACGCCAGTTTTTCTTGACCTTGACCCAAGTTTCTAGGAAAACCTTGTCCCCTAGCATGAGTTCGATATCACGACGGGCCATGGTCCCAATTTTCTTGAGCATAGCGCCACCTTTTCCGATGATAATTCCTTTTTGGCTATCGCGCTCGACCATGATGGTTGCTCGGATATGGACCTTGTCTGTCTCTTCATCACGCTTCATAGAGTCGACCACTACTGCGACTGAGTGAGGGATCTCTTCACGAGTTAAATGAAGAACTTTCTCACGAATCATCTCTGATACTAAGAAGCGCTCATGTTTTCTTATCGCCTCGCAACTGCAGAAGCACACGCCCCTCCTCGTCTGCCAAAGTTCCACCAGCAAAATTCAGTATAACCTTATCATGCCTCACCTTGGAGCGAATATAGAAAATATAGTCTTGGGTCATATTTAATACTTTCTAATCTAAATTTTCAATATCATTTATAAAAAACGATAGCAAGGCTTTTTCTTTAACTCTTGAGACACCTAAATCATTTCTCATTTCATTCATTAGTTGTTCTGAGATTTTGAGTAATTTTTTACCATCCGAATCAGACGTAGCAACTTTTCGGAATTCCATCCAATTTTCGACAACTTTTCTAGAACCCCATAACGTTATTTCTTTACTAAATTTTATCAAATCTGCAATTTGTTCCTCAGATGGATATGGCGAATTTTCTTTATCAGATTGATTTATTTTATATATCATTTCAACAAAATGATAATAAGCCGTTTCACGTTTTTGCGTTAAATATTGTAACCTAGTCTGCTTTATATCAAAAATTACTTTAAATGTAGTCGTAGCAATGGTGACAAATCCTGTAATAATCGCAACAACTATGATTGCATCATATGTTTTTAGAATGGAGAATAACTTCAAAAACCAATCGAAAGAAAAATACAATACTCCTAAAATTAGTAGCAGACCTACCAAACCTAAAAAAGTACTTCTTTTATTTTCCTGCATAATCTCACTTTATTAATCCCTTCACTTTACATAGAAATTTTTAATCTTTAAGAAGATAATCAACCCAAACTCCTCGACTTATAACTAAACATCAAGCTACTCTTAAGTTTTAATACTCTTTCTCATTATAGCCAAAGTCAGCCAAATCTAGCTTTTTATCACGCCAGTTTTTCTTGACCTTGACCCAAGTTTCTAGGAAAACCTTGTCCCCTAGCATGAGTTCGATATCACGACGGGCCATGGTCCCAATTTTCTTGAGCATAGCGCCACCTTTTCCGATGATAATTCCTTTTTGGCTATCGCGCTCGACCATGATGGTTGCTCGGATATGGACCTTGTCTGTCTCTTCATCACGCTTCATGGAGTCAACTACCACTGCAACTGAGTGAGGAATCTCTTCGCGCGTTAAATGAAGAACCTTCTCACGGATCATTTCTGAAACCAAGAAACGCTCAGGATGATCTGTGATTTGATCAGCCGGGAAATACTGGAAACCTTCCTCAAGATTTTCACTCAAAATATCGATTAGTCGAGAAACGTTATTTCCCTGAAGAGCTGAGATAGGAACGATTTCCTTGAAGTCCATCTGGTTACGGAAGTCATCAATCTGAGCCAAAAGCTGGTCTGGATGGACCTTGTCAATCTTATTCACCACCAGAATCACAGGAACCTTGGCAGCTTTCAGACGCTCGATAATCATATCGTCGCCCTTACCACGTGGCTCATCAGCTGGCACCATGAATAGAACAGTATCCACTTCACGCAGCGTGCTGTAGGCAGATTCCACCATGAAATCACCAAGAGCCGTCTTAGGCTTGTGAATCCCCGGCGTGTCGATAAAGACGATTTGCTCCTTATCCGTGGTGTAAATCCCCATGATTTTATTGCGCGTTGTTTGCGCCTTGTCACTCATAATGGCAATCTTTTGCCCCATGACGTGATTCAAAAAGGTTGACTTCCCAACATTGGGACGTCCCAAAATAGCTACAAAGCCTGATTTAAATGTCATAATTTCCTCTTAGTGTTTAAAATAGTATATCCCAAATGCGTGGGAGAAAGATAAGTGCACCTGTCACTGCAGCAAAAAGAGAGACAACTAGCACGGCTCCTGCTGCCATGTCCTTGGCTTTCTTTGCCAACATAGAAAAGTGATAGTGACTGGCTAAATCCACTACATTTTCAATAGCAGAGTTAATAATTTCAAAGGCTACTACCAAGAAAATGCTCATTAGGAGAAAGAGCCATTCAATTCGTGACACCTGAAAAACAAAACCTGCAAGGATGACTACTAGAGCCGTCACTGCATGTTTTCGCATATTGCGTTCTTCCTTGAAAGCAGTCAGAATTCCTGTAAGGGCAAATTCTAAACTGGATACCAAGTCACGATTTTTCCATTTTCGTTTATTGTCTTGTGAGTCCATAGGCTGTCAAAATTTCTTCTTGTAAACCGAACATCTCCGCTTCTTCTTCCGGAGTGTAGTGATCGTAGCCGTTGATATGTAAAAAGCCGTGTACCGCCAAAAAGCCCATCTCGCGCTCAAAGCTGTGACCGTATTCCTCAGCCTGCTCATGCGCTTTATCGATAGAGATGAAAAGTTCCCCAATATAGGCATCAAACTCGGACATCATTTCTGCTAATTCAGGGTTTTCAAGCAGATCTTCTTCATCAAAGGCAATGTCCAACTCTGGCTTATACTCAAGGCTGATGACATCTGTCGGACGATCCGTATCACGGTACTCGAGATTGAGTTCATGGCTACGCTCATTGGTCACAAAAGTGACTGCCATCTCCTTGTCTTCTTTTCCTATTTTTTGGGCTGCAAATTCCAAAATTTCTTGGGTTTGTTGCAAGATTTCTTGTGAAACTTGGCCAGTTTCATCTACCATTTCAATATACATGTACTTCTCGATTCTCTTTACTTGGCTTTATTATACCACATTTCCATGATTTTATTCTACCTTTTTGATATAATACTATGGAATACAATCACAAGGAGAGAACGATGTCATTTGACGGATTTTTTTTACACCACATGGTTGAGGAATTACGAAGCGAGTTGGTCAATGGTCGCATTCAGAAAATCAATCAGCCTTTTGAACAAGAATTGGTCTTGCAAATCCGCAGCAATCGCCAAAGCCATCGTCTGCTCCTCTCTGCTCATCCCGTTTTTGGTCGCATCCAGCTGACCCAAACGACCTTTGAAAATCCAGCCCAACCTTCCACTTTTATCATGGTTTTGAGAAAGTATTTGCAGGGTGCCCTGATTGAGTCAATTGAGCAAATCGAAAATGACCGTATTGTGGAAATCACGGTTTCCAATAAAAACGAGATTGGAGACCATATTCAGGCGACTCTCATTATCGAAATCATGGGTAAACACAGCAATATTCTCCTCGTGGATAAAAGTAGCCATAAAATCCTCGAAGTCATCAAACACGTCGGCTTTTCACAAAATAGCTACCGCACCTTACTTCCAGGATCGACCTATATCGCTCCGCCAAGTACCGAGTCTCTCAATCCTTTTACTATCAAGGATGAAAAGCTCTTTGAAATCCTACAAACCCAAGAACTAACAGCAAAAAATCTTCAAAGCCTCTTTCAAGGTTTAGGACGCGATACAGCAAATGAATTGGAAAACATTCTTGTCAGTGATAAACTGTCTACTTTCCGAAACTTCTTCGGGCAAGAAACCAAGCCTTTCCTAACGGAGACTTCCTTCAGTCCAATTCCCTTCGAAAATAGTGTAGGAGAGCCTTTTTCCAGTCTTTCTGACTTGCTGGACACCTACTATAAGGACAAGGCTGAACGGGACCGTGTCAAACAGCAAGCCAGTGAACTGATTCGTCGCGTTGAAAATGAACTTCAAAAAAATCGCCATAAGCTGAAAAAACAAGAAAAAGAGTTACTAGCGACAGACAATGCTGAGGAATTTCGCCAAAAAGGAGAATTGTTGACAACCTTCCTCCACCAAGTGCCTAATGACCAAGACCAGGTTATCCTAGAAAACTACTACACCAATCAACCTATCACCATTACGCTTGATAAGGCCTTGACTCCCAGCCAGAATGCCCAACGCTATTTTAAACGTTACCAGAAACTCAAAGAAGCTGTCAAATACCTGACTGAACTGATTGAAGAAACCAAGGCAACCATTCTCTATCTGGAAAGTGTCGAGACTGTTCTCAACCAAGCTGGGCTGGAGGAAATCGCTGAAATCCGTGAAGAATTGATCCAAACTGGCTTTATTAGAAGACGCCAACGCGAGAAAATCCAGAAACGCAAAAAACCAGAACAGTATCTAGCGAGCGATGGCAAGACCATCATCTATGTCGGACGAAACAACCTGCAAAATGAGGAATTGACCTTTAAAATGGCCCGCAAGGAGGAACTTTGGTTCCATGCCAAGGACATTCCTGGAAGTCATGTCGTCATCTCAGGAAATCTTGACCCATCTGATGAAGTTAAAACAGATGCGGCCGAACTAGCCGCCTACTTCTCCAAAGGGCGCTTGTCAAATCTCGTGCAAGTGGATATGATTGAAGTGAAAAAGCTCAACAAACCAACTGGTGGCAAACCCGGTTTTGTAACCTACACAGGACAAAAGACCCTCCGCGTTACACCAGACCCAGAAAAAATCGCATCTATGAAAAAATCCTGATTCCACTTGAAATCAGGATTTTCTTTTACATTTTACTCTGCAATCAAGGTTTCCAAACCAACCTTCATCATATCAGTGAAGGTATTTTGATTTTCTCAGCCAGTTTTTAATAACACTCAAAGAGCGAGATAGTGGTCAATAAATGAGATAGTTTTCTCTTTCAAGTAACAAGGTTTTGTTGCTATCTTCTAAAATTCTTTTATTGTCTCAATTTCGAAAAGACTTCCCCAATCTTGCCTTCAATGACCAATGTAGCTTGGCTGTCTTGTTGAATACTGGTTTTATTGATAAGGACCAGATTTGTTCCAGAAAAATAGTTTACTAGGCTAGCTGCAGGATAAACAACCAAGGAAGTCCCACCAATTATCAGCAAGTCAGCTTGCCGAATAGCTTGTGCAGCTTGGCTAAAAACATCCATGTCAAGTGATTCTTCATACAAGGTCACGTCAGGCTTAACCACCTTGCCACAGTCTGAGCAGTGGGGAACCGGTCCCTCGAGGGCAAGAAAAGCAGGCAAGTCATAGAAACGTTGACAACCTAGGCAGTAATTCCGGTCCGCACTCCCATGCAATTTAAAGATCTTTTGGGAGCCAGCAATTTCATGAAGACTATCGATATTTTGTGTCACAACAGCCTTTAGCTTACCTGTCTTTTCCAAAGCAGCTAGATAAGCGTGAGCAGCATTAGGCTTGGCTTCTGGATAAATCAGGTATTTTTTATAGAAGTCAAAAAAATCTTCTGGATAGCGCTCAAACATGGTCCGAGAAACGAGTTGCTCTGCCGTAAAATGACGGCCTAACTGATGACTATAAACACCATCTGAACTACGAAAATCTGGGATATTAGACTCGGTTGACACTCCTGCTCCTCCGAAAAAGACTATTCTGTGGCTTTTATCAATCAAATCTTGTAATAGTTCTATTTTATCCATTACATCTCTCCTTAAGCTGAGTTCTAAAAAAGTTGAAAATCAATAGTTGGATTTTCAACTCTTTCTTTATCATTGCTAAGATATTGAAAATAAATCACTTACAACAGTTCTTGTAACTAATGTAATTGAAAATCTATTCTCTGATTACTCTGCAATTAAGGTTTCCAAACCAACCTTCATCATATCGGTGAAGGTATTTTGGCGTTCTTCTGCCGTAGTGTCTTCATCTGGATTGACCAAGCTATCAGAAATGGTCATGATAGCAAGTGCATCAACGTGGTGTTGGGCAGCAAGATAGTAAAGAGCCGCTGCTTCCATTTCCACAGCCTTGACTCCCCATTTACCAAGCTCGATATTCTTTTCAAAGTAGTTTGAGTAAAAGACATCTGATGACAAAACGTTCCCAACATGGGTGGTCATACCAAGTTCTTTGGCGATATGGTAGGCCTTGTCTAGCAAATCAAAACTAGCGATTTGTGGAAAATCATACTGTGGCCAGTCGTTGCGGATAATGTTTGAGTTGGTTGCAGCCGCCTGCGCCAAGACCAATTCACGGACATGAACATCTTCATTTAATGAACCCGCAGTTCCCACACGGATCAATTTCTTTACACCATAGTCCACAATCAACTCACGCGCATAAATCGAAATGGAAGGCATCCCCATCCCAGTTCCCATGACAGATACACGGTGACCCTTGTAAGTACCAGTGTAACCAAACATGTTACGCACTTCATTAAAACAAACAGCATCTTCAAGGAAATTCTCCGCAATAAATTTCGCACGAAGAGGATCCCCAGGAAGAAGAATTTTATCAGCAATTTCACCCTGCTGAGCAGCAATATGGATAGACATAATATAAGATACCAAACCCGTCAAAAAGCGAAGGGAAAATAGGAGTTGGGCGCAGTGAGCGATGCTCGCTAGACCAACTATCTTTTTCCCACTGCTTTTAGGGTGGGTTCAATTCCTTTCTTTCTTAATTTTGATAATAAATAGGAGAATAGCTCGGGTTCAATTCAAAACCAAACTACCCTACCTTTCAATGTTTTAGAAAAGTTTTCCGCTCGTGTTCAAATTAGAACACTTCGCTCTACCTTTCTTTTTGTATATTTAGGATAGCGACAGTGAACAAAGTAAAAATAGGAAACTGACGACGCATCACAGATGCTAGACAGTTTATCTTTTTTACACAGTTCTCCGCCCGTATTCAGTTCAGCAAATACGGTTTACCCATCCTTTCTTTCTTGATTTTAAAATTAAATATTTCACAGAACAATTAGCCCGAGTTTGACTATAGCTCAGATACTCTGGATTTCTGTAGTTCCTAGTTTACCAATGAATCTAAAAATGCATACAGTTTTGCATTCATTTCAGAATAATCGTTTCCACGTAATTCTTCTGGTGTTTGAACAAAAGGCAACTTTTCACTTTGCTCTCTTAATTTCTCCTCACCATCCGCAGCAATCAATAATTCTACTGCGTCTGGATCAAATTCCAAATGAGCCTGAAAGGCATAATGTTTTGGACTGAAGCGAATAATTTGGCGTGGACAACCTTGACTGGTCGCCAAGACGACAGCTTCATCTGTCAGCCCTGGCATATCATCGTGCCAGTGGCCGGTTTCTATGTTTTTTCCGAACAAGCTGACATGAGGATCTGTTAGACCTTGCATCGTCAATGTCACAGGATAAACGCCGATCTCGCGCTCTGGACTATGCTCATACTTCGCACCATAGGCAACAGATAGGAGTTGCGCACCAAGACAGACACCAACAATATAGATATCTGCAGCAATCGCTTCTTTCATAAAAGCAAGCTCAGCCTTTGGATCATAGTATGGGAAGTTTTCTCTATCCTCATCAGGTGATTGAGGACCACCCATGACAATCAGAAAATCAATCCCGTCAATTGTTTCAGGAAGAGGTTCTTTTTCATAAACCTTTGTTGATGTAATTTGATGACCTCGTTCTATAGCCCATTTTAGATATGCGCCTGGAACCTCAAATGTCTCATGTAAAATAAAGTGAACTCTCATGACATTACAATTCAGCAAGAATCGCTTTAAGCAAGCCTTTGAAATCACCTTTGACACGTTCAGTCACTTCTACAACTTCCTCGTGGTTGAGTTCTTCTTGGAATCCTGCAGCATGGTTCGTAATACATGAAATACCGAGAACTTTCAAGCCTGAGTGAGCGGCCACAATCACTTCAGGAACAGTGGACATACCAACTGCATCTGCTCCCAATGTCTTATAGGCACGAATCTCTGCAGGTGTTTCATAAGTCGGACCGGTTACACCGATATAGACACCTTCATCAAGCTTGATACCGAGTTTTTTAGCCACTTCATGGGCAGTTGCACGGTATTCTGGTGTGTAGGCTTTTGACATATCAGGGAAACGTGGACCAAAATCATCCAAGTTTTCACCCATCAATGGGTTCTGCCCCGTCATATTGATATGGTCTGAGATAGCCATCAAGGTACCAGGACCATAGCCAATACCGCCAGCTGCATTGGTTACAATGACACCTTCACATCCGAGAACTTTCATCACACGTACTGGGAAAGTCACGACCTCAAGAGGATTTCCTTCGTAGAAATGGAAGCGACCTTGAAGAGCCAAGACTTTTCGACCTGCAAGGTCACCATATACCAATTTACCAGCGTGACCGACTACTGTCGAGCGGCCCCAGTTTGGAATATCTGCATAGTCTACTACAACAGGATTTTCGATTTCCTCTGCCAATTCTCCAAGTCCTGATCCAAGGATTAAACCGAATTCAGGCGCTAGGATACCCTTTTCTTTCAGGAAAGCAGCTGTTTCCTTGATCTTATCTAAAAATGTCATTGTGTCTCTCCTTTATTATTTTTTAGCATTTGACCGATTTTGTCAAAGGTTTTGGCATTGCGAATGGTGATGTTGCGATAAAAAGGCATCTTGAGCAAGTACTTATGATAGGCAGTTGCATAGTAGGATTCTTCAGAAAGTTTCCCCCAGAAAATCCCAAGTTTTCCAAAATGAACGACTTCATCTTCCAGTTCCAAACTGTTCACTTTCTCGATCACTTGAGCCACATCCAAGCCCTCCGTGTAGAAGAGCACATCTTTTCGAGCCAGGTCTTTGGTCCACCATTCAGGTAGATTTTCAAGTTCCTCTTCAAAGTCCTCAAGACTCAACAAGGAAAAGCTCTGAATAAATGGATAATGGATTTCAAAGAAAGCCTCTAACTTTTCAACCAATCGGGCTTTGGGGTCTGTCGAAGTAAAGAAAATATTGCCACTGTTGATGTAGGTCTCAACCTTTTCCAGTCCCAACTCTGTCAGTTCTTCACGAAGTTGCGCCATGACAACTTTATTTTTCCCACCTACATTAATGCCCCTTACCAGTAAAGCATAGCGTTTCATCTTATACCAATTTATCTAAGAAACTTTCCCCAATCATGGCAGTTTCCACACCAAAGTTATCCGCAACTGTTGCTGAGATATCTGCAAAATGTCCAACTGGAATGACACCATTTCCTTTAAAGGCAGGGCTATAAGCCAACAATGGGATATATTCACGAGTGTGGTCTGTTCCTGCATAGGTTGGGTCATTTCCATGGTCAGCAGTAATCAAAAGAAGGTCATTCTCTCTCATGGCAGCGATAATTTCAGGCAAGCGTTCATCAAACTCATGCAAGCAATCACGGTAGCCATGAGCATTGCGACGGTGGCCATAAAGGGCATCAAAGTCAACTAAGTTTGTGAAAGAGAATCCTTCTTCAAACTCAGCAAGTCCCATGGTCTTCAATAATGTGTCAATTCCGTGGCTGTTTGACTTGTTGTGGCCCATGTCATGGTTAATACCCGCACCGTTAAAGATATCGTTTATTTTACCAACAGCGTACGTATCGATGCCAGCTTCGTTCAATTTATCCAAAACAGTTGGTGCAAATGGAGAAACGGCTAAGTCTCGACGATTTGCCGTACGAGTGAAGTTACCTGGTTCACCAACATACGGACGAGCAATGATACGGCCTAGAAGGGCAGGACGTTCAAGTGTAATTGAACGAGCGTATTCACAGATACGGTACAATTCATCCAAAGGAATAATGTCTTCGTGGGCAGCAATCTGCAAAACAGGATCAGCTGAAGTATAGATAATCAACTCCCCAGTTTCCATTTGACGTGGTCCAAAATCATCGATAACAGCTGTTCCTGAGTAAGGTTTGTTGGCTTCACGAATGACCTTGCGTCCTGAAAATTCTTCGATCTTTGTCAAGATTTCTTCTGGGAATCCGTTCCAGAAAGTATCGAAAGGCTCGGTAATGTTGAGTCCCATGATTTCCCAGTGACCAGTCATTGTATCCTTACCAAGGGAAACTTCTTCCAATTTTGTTGCATATCCTGTTGGATTGCTTTCAGCTGGTACAGTCTTTAGAGGAGTTTCGCGAGGAATATTTCCTAGACCGATTTTAGCCATGTTTGGCACATTCAAACCAACTGTTTTGGAAATGTGTCCTAGTGTGTCAGAAGCTCCATCTGGAACCCCTGCATTGACAAAGTTATTGGCATCTGGTGCAGCACCGATTCCCACAGAATCCAGTACCACCAAGTGAATACGATTAAATTTTGACATAGTCTGTCTCCTTATTATGTTGATTAGTTTGCTTTTGTTGAAGTTAAAATCTGAACACCATCTCGTCCCGCTACGATGACCTTATCCACCATTTGGTTGAACAAGCCGTGCTCTACGACACCAACGACATGGTCCAATTCTTTCCCGAAAGCAATTGGATCTTCAATGACATCCAAGGCTAGATCAATGATAAAGTTCTGCATATCGGTCACAAAACGTTGGCCGTCTTTTTCACGGAAACTTGGTTTGTAGCCAGCTCGCTTAAACCGACGAAAGACCTGTTCTGCACCATACTGAACCACTTCTACAGGCAATTTAAAAGCACCTAGTTTCTCTACCAGTTTGCTTTCATCTACCACCCAAATGTATTCTTTTGAGGGCGTTGCGACAACCTTCTCCATCAGAAGGGCACCACCACCGCCTTTGATTCCGTTAAACTGGCTATCTACTTCATCCGCCCCATCAACCGTCACATCGACAAAGTCTACTTGATCAATCGACTTGAGAGGGATGTTAAGACCTTCAGCCTGTTTACTGGTCACACTGGAAGTCGTTACAGCAGTAATCTGCAAACCTTCTTCCTTAATCCGACGACCGATTTCTTCTACGAAATAGTAGGCAGTAGAGCCCGTTCCAAGTCCGACTACCATGCCATCCTTGACAAACTCAGCAGCCTTGATACCTGCCATTTTCTTCAGATTTTCCACTCAAACACCTCCATTAAAGAGCTATTTTTATTATAACATGTATCCGTTTTTATTTCATGGATACACTGGAAAAACCCGAACATTTTTATTTCGGGTTTTGGTGTCCTATTTAACCATGTCAGGATCGTAATCATAGAATCCTGTGTCCAGGAAACGGTTTTTAGGATGTAACTTGCGCACTTCCTCATCTAACAAGAAGGCTTGGTCATGGCTGAAATTCCCCTCTTGGATCAAGCTACGTGCTTGGATAAAGAGTTTAGCAATTTCTACAAAATTCTGACCAGGTGTGTAGAGCCCCTCTAGCTTCCAGTGAGTGAAACCATGTTCTACTAATTCTGTCAATTTGGTCATCAAATCAAGGTCGTTATTTGCAAAGATGTGGGTACCATGATTGTCTTCAAAGATAGAATAATGGCTTTCTGGGTCACTCGGCTCTGCCAAGAAGAGGTCACGTTTACGTGTCTTTTCATCATCGATATGCGTAAAGTTATAGTAGTTTTGCAAGAGTGGACGTTTAGAATGGTGAATGACACTAGCTCCGTAAACCAACACTTCAGCAGGAATTTCCAAAATCTCAGGCATCTTGAAGAGCTCAGCAGATGGAATTTCACGCGCCAAAACCGCCTCAGATGCGCCAGCCTTTTGACCCCAGAAGTTAATCTGACGACTGCTTGTCACCATGGTTGAAGCATCGTAGATGGTCTTAAATGAATAACCATCGCGATTGACAACGTAAAAGACACCTGCATCCCCAACAGTAATATAGTCTGTCTTGATTTCTTCCAAGAAGTCTAGGAAAGGCTTAATACGGTCCATCATATCTTGGTGCATGAGGGCATTAACCGCAACGATCAATTCCTTACCTGCTTCATGAACCAACTGAGCGATGGTGCGTAACTCTTCATAGCTAAAGGTTGTTGGCAGACGAAGTCCAAAATCTTTCTCACCAACGTAGATACGGTCTACGCCAGCTTCTAGTAACTGTTCAACTTGTTCAATACTTTCAGCAGTTGCTGTAATGATAATCTTTTCCATAAGAAAAATTATACCACATTTCTCAATAATCAGCTATGGGTACTGAGAGTTTCATAAAAAGTTAAACTTGTTTCTATCTTTTCCAATCAAAAAAGTGAACAGTAACTTGTACCATTCACTCTATTTTATGCATGTGTTTCTTCAACTAGATGGCCATCGTTCATGACATAAATACGATCAACCTTATCAAGAAGACGAGTATCGTGCGTAATCATAACAACTCCTCTACCTTGTTCATGAGCAATGGCAGCCAACATCTCCGTTACTTGGTAGGCACGCTCGGTGTCTAGACTGGCTGTCGGCTCATCTGCAAGCACAATGCTTGGATTGTTATAAAGCGCTCTAGCAATCGCGGCACGTTGACGTTCACCACCCGATAGAGCTTTGGGATACTGATCTTTTACTTTTTCCAAATCCAACAACTCAAAGAGATCTTTTCGGTCACTTTTACTATTTTCCCCCTTATCCAGTCTGTCAATCAAATCCAGCTGTTCCTTGACCGTTAGAAAAGGAATTAAGTTTGAAGCCTGGAGAATGAAACCAAACTCTCTAAAACGGAGATCTGTTTTTTCCTTCTCCGTCAAACTGCCTGTTTCCTTCCCTTTGACTAGAATCTTTCCACTCGATGCTTCCTGAAGTTGTCCTAGAGTTGTTAGAAAGGTCGTCTTTCCAGAGCCAGAGGGCCCAACGATAGCTACGAACTCTCCCGCATTTAGCTGAAAATTCGTCTCATGCAGGGCTACGACTTTCATCTTTCCTTCCCCGTAAGTTTTTGTCACTTGATTCATTTCTATCAATGTTGTCATACTATTCTCCTTATCACTCTGCAATCGCAGTAATCGGGTCCACCTTTAGCAAGCGTGGAAGTGAAATGACACCACCTAGAAGGGCCATCAAGCAAATTACCAAGCTTAGGACAGAGTAGGCTATCCAACTTGGATAGAAAAAGAAGGTAGCTGGTAAGACTAAAATGACTCCTCCGATTGCCAGCAAGGCTAACGCAATCCCCATACCAGCTAGGAGGAAGATTTGACAGAATAGAGACCATACAATGGTTTTGATCTGTATTCCCTGAGCTCGCATTATTCCATAAAGTCCTAGTTTTTGGATGGTAATGATATAAACAAAAATCCCCACAATCAAGCCAGTGATAACAATCATAGCAAGAATCATCCCTGAAAATACATTAACCTGAGGTGTGTAACCAGGAATTTTTGATATCATTTTTAGAATGGAAATCTGCTTCAGTCCATCCCCGACCACTTCTATATCATTTTTCAATACCAAGGCAGAGATGGAACGATTGGCTTTCAAGGTTCCTTGTAAGGTCCAATAAGTTGTCAGACTCGTAAAGACAACAGGCTCGGTGAAAAACTTATTTCCTTGAGTCAGGCCTACGATCTTGTAACTTGTCTCACTTCCATTGAGCTGAATGGCATCACCTAACTTCATTCCATAGTTCTCAAAAGACTGATCCACAACAACCTCATCATCTCCTTCAGGATAACGCCCCTCCGTCAAACTAGGAGAGATAAAAGCGTCCCAGTCTTGAGCAAAAATGGAAACATTGACCTTTTCACTACCATCGACTAGATTGGTTACAGCAAACATATAGCCCAATGGAGCAGCCTCTTCAGAACTCTTGTCCTTGTAGTCCTTTTCAGGAATAAAGGATGCTGTCAAATTATCATTTGCGTAGTCGGATAAAACGACACCTGTCGCTTGCCAATTATCAATAGCTGCTCGGTTGTTTCGCACAAGACCAAGAGCTAGACTGGTCATAAAAAAGACCATAAAAGCGATAAGAAAAATGGTCGTTAAGATCAAACTATATCGAAGTTTGTTTCGTAATATCTCTTTGATAGCAAGATACATGCTTATCTCCTTTAACATTTCCCAGAGGTAGCAAAAAGCCACCCAGACCAATAGACAGAATCTCTGTCCTTCCATCCATTCAAAACAACTCCTATCAATACTCTTCAAAAGTATCCAGGTAGCAACTCAACAAATCATCTTAGGAAAAGCCTCAGCTTACTATCAATTTATATAAGTTATCCTTTCCTTTCTCAGTATATTTATAAAAGAGAAAGTCAGGTCATCTGTTTTAAGTGTAACATCCATGCTATCATTTTCCCTAGTGGGTGTCAAGAAGAGCGACTTAGAGGATGATAAGAGACTTTAGTAGTTTTGTAACAATTCTGTAATAATTCTCTGCATAAAAAATGATAAAATAGTTATGTACTGTTAAGGAGAGAATCATGTCCGCAAGAAAACTAGAAGCTTATGAGTTTGAACAAGCTCCCGAATCGAAACAAACTCCGCTTTACCAAGATTACACACCTGAAGCCCCAGTCGGCCCTAACCTAAAAGAGATTTTATTTTTTGTAAATATCGCTTGTTTCTGTATTTTTATGGCACTTTTTAGTTTTATCTTTTTAGCTATAAAATTAAATACAGCTTTGTCCTTTATCGCTGCAATGGGTCTTAGTTTCGCCCTTTTACAACTTCAACGAAAGATGATGAAACGAAAATTTTCAAAATAAAGGTTGGTACTACTACCAGCCTCTTTTCTAGTTATCAAAAAAGACAGTTATCTAACTGTCTTTTTATTTATTCTTACGTTTTGAAGGAGATTGAATAGCGATCTTAACTTCAAAAATTGTTCCTCTAGGTTTGTTATCTTTGACACTAATCGTTCCTCGTAAGGCATCTACGATCTGCTTGGCCAAAGATAGTCCAAGACCAAAGCCACCTTTCTGACGGGTTCTCGCTTTGTCTACACGGTAAAATCGGTCAAAGATTTTCTTCTTGTCAGCAACTGAAATTCCAATTCCGTTATCCGTTACTGTTAGATAGAGGTGGCGATCTGTAGCATGAACTACAAACTCAATTTTCCCATCTTCTTCTGTATACTTGATGGCATTGTCAAATAAGATGGTCATGAGTTGTTTTAGGAGCAACTGATCGGTCATGAAAGGACGATAAATCCGATTTTCATACTCAAAAATACGATCATTTTCAGAAGCAATCAACTCATAGTTAGCAAAGGTCGTCTTAAAGAACTGTGGTGATACTTCTGCTATTTCTGGTTTGATTCCATCATCGCGACGTGCAAGGTTGAGAAGATTGGTCGTGAGGAAGCGCATGTTGCGAACTTCTTCAAGACTGGAGGCGATACTTTCGCTGGATTCCATGATTGTTGCCTCTGGTTTTCGAAAGAGATTTTCTAAACGATTTTGTAAAACGGCCAAAGGCGTTCTCAGTTCGTGACTAGCATTTTCAACAAAGGACTTCTGCTTTTGCATACTTTCCAGCAAGGGTTTGACACTGACACGTGCCAAATAAACACTGGCAATTAAAGACAGGAGCCAGAAACTAGCCATGACTACAACAATTAAATGCTCGTGGTTTTGGCTGATTTGCTCGAGCTGGCTGGTATTGATTAAAACCGCCGCATATTTGACGTTGCTTGAAACAGTGGACGAATTTGTTTCCATCAAGATCATCCGGTAGGTTTCTTCCTGACCGTAGCTATTGACAACTTGGATTTGGCGAATGTGATTCAACTCTTTTTTGTCCAGCTTGATCTTGTCCAAACCTAAAAAACGGTTCCCTAGTAAGAGTTGGTTAAAATCCTTGTCAAAGAGCAAGACTTCCGTATTGGAGCTGACATTGGGTTTGATTTCAGCCTTGTTGGCATCCGCTGTTGCGGGTTGAATATCCTTGACCTCTTCAGTCGCCCGATTCAAGGCTAACTGGATAACCGCTTGGGGACTGCTACTAAGGGCTTGGAGTTTTTCATCTACAGAAGTATAGAGACTCGAGTGCATGACCTGGAGGATAATCAAGGTCATAGCAGAGAAGATCAGGGTGAACACTCCAAAGTTTCGAATGAAATAGCTGAAATCATCCGCATACCATGTTTTTTTTAGTTTATTGAACATCTTTTAAAATATACCCGACACTACGCAAGGTTTGAAGATTTTCAGCAAAGGCTGTTCCCTTCAATTTCTTACGAACTTTTGAGACATAGACTTCTACAACGGAAATCGTCGTATCGCTATCAAATCCCCATAGACGGTCAAAAATTTGCGTCTTAGGAAGAATAACATTTTGATTTTGAAGGAAATAAACCAATAACTCAAACTCTTTTCCGAGTAGTTCCACAGGAGTATCTTCCACCTTCACTTCATTCGTTGAAAGGTTAACGACAATATCTCCATAGGTCAAGGTGTTTTCGTTAAACTTACCTGAACGTTTGAGAAGGGCTTGGATCCGCATTTTGAGTTCTTCAAGGTAGAAAGGTTTGGTGAGGTAGTCATCCGCTCCAAGCTCAAAACCGTGTCCCTTGTCATCCAAACTCTCTTTGGCAGTCATGATAAGGACTGGTGTCGTGATTCCTTTTTCACGCAATTCTTTCAGAACTTGGAAGCCATTTTTTTCAGGCAACATCAGGTCAAGCAAAATCAAGTCATAGACGCCACTTTCAGCTTCGTAAAGACCTTCTTCTCCATCAAAAACCTGCATGACATCTGCAAAATCATCTAAAAAGTCAAATACTGAGTTTGACAGACCTAGGTCATCTTCTACTAATAAGATTTTTATCATCAAAAACTCCTCCTTGTTATGATTATTATACCAAAATTGCCTTAAAAAAAACTCAACTCTCTCTGGTTTTCAGATAGAAAGTTGAGTTTTTGTTTACATTTTGAACGAATTAAGCTTTGGCATATTGGGCTACAACAGCTTCGACTGCTGCTTTCTCACGCTTAATCAAGTCAACACGCGCTGCGATATCTTTGATACCCATACGAATGTTACGGCTAAGAGCAAGGTCAGAGAGTTGGGGCTCAAAGAATTCCTTGTACTCTGCCAAGCGTTGCTCAGTTTTAAAGATATGCGATGGGAAGATGACAAAGCTATCAAAGCTCATATCTCCACCAAGAGCTGCCTTGATCCAATCCCAGTTTTCGCGCGCCCATACCCAAACAGTCTCTTGAGTTGCTTGGTGTCCGAGGAATTGGAGGTACCATGAAGAAAGGTCTTGAGGTTTGACCACAAATTTGTCCTTCCATGAACTAATCAAGGTTTGGATATTGTCAGCATCTGTACTGTAGGCTAGAGCAGCTGCCAACTGGCGTTTGAAAACAGCATCTGTGGCATGAGTGTAGAGGTCCAGATAAGTTGCGACCAAGTCCTTGGTCTCATGGTGTTTCATCTCATTGATAAGAACTTGAGCACGGATGGCTGCTGGAAGTCCTGCAAGGTTCTCCTTATGAGCTGCAAAGATTTGGCTAGCGACTTGACTAGCTTCTGCATCATTTGAGCGAATCATCATAGAAACGGCCAACTGACGAACCAATTCATCCTCATCTGATTCCCCTTCTTTGGCTTTGAAACCAAGACGGTCATAGTTGTGGCGAGCCAATTTAGCAACCAGTGATTTGAATGCTGTTTCAGCATCTGTTCCTTCATCAATAAAGCGCTCAAGGGCAGAAATCACTTGAGAAACAGCTGAAACAACAAGGTAAGACTCTTCCTTAGCAAGTTTATCAAGGACTGGGAGTAAGTCTGCATAAGAAATGTGACCCGCTTCAGCAAGCAGACGACGTTCTTGAACGATTTGCAGTTTACTTGTGTTATCAAGTGACTCTAGCTCAGCAAGAACAGCTTCTAACAAGGCTCCTTGATAGTCTGTAATGTAGTGGGCAGTATTTTCAGTATTAAGGCGAAGTGCTCCTTTGTTTTCAGCAAGAAGAGCTGCATAACCTGGAATTTCGATGCTTTCAGTTTCCAGAGTATCTGGCAAACCTTTCCAGTTGCTGTTCAGTGGCACTACCCAGAGACGATTCTTATCTTCGTGCTCACCGATGAAGAATTGTTTTTGTGAAATCTTCAATACATCATTTTCAACTGTAGCAGTAAGGACTGGATAACCAGGTTGCTCCAACCAAGAATCCATAAAGGCTGCTACATCACGTCCCGATGCTTGGCCAAGAGCATTCCATAGGTCACGACCGATGGTGTTACTGTACTGGTGCTTTTCAAAGTAGGCATGCAAACCTTTAGCAAAATCCGCATCACCTAGCCAACGACGAAGCATATGCATGAGACGGCTTCCTTTGGCATAGACAATAGCGCCATCAAAGAGCGTATTGATTTCATCTGGGTGTTTGACTTCGACATGAACAGACTGAACACCATCCGTCGCATCGCGTTTAAGCGCAGCTGGAACACCACCTGTTTGGAAGTCTTCAAAGATGTTCCAACTTGGCTCGATGGCATCCACACAGACGTATTCCATCATGTTAGCGAAGCTTTCATTAAGCCAAAGGTCATCCCACCATTTCATAGTCACGAGGTTACCAAACCATTGGTGGGCAAGCTCATGTGCTACAACTAGGGCAACTTGTTGACGGCTAGCAAAGGTTGAGTTCTCATCCACAACCAAGTAAACTTCACGGTAAGTGACAAGACCCCAGTTTTCCATAGCACCTGCTGAGAAGTCAGGAAGGGCGATATGGAGAGATTGAGGGATTGGATACTTAACTCCGTAGTAATCTTCGTAAAACTCGATTGAGCGAACGGCGATGTCTAGTGAGAAATCAAGGTTAGAAAGTGGATGTGCTTTGGTTGAGTAGACACCTACGAGGGTACCGTTTTTAGTTTTAGCGGTCACCCCTTGCAAATCACCTGCAACAAAGGCTAACAAGTAAGAAGACATACGAGGTGTTGTCTCAAACTTCCAGATGCCTGTTTCCTTGCGGTTTTCCACATCGATTTCTTGCATGTTCGACAAGGCCACTTCACCTTCTGCTTGATCAAAGCGAAGAGAAAGGTCAAAAGTTGCTTTGGCTTCAGGCTCATCCACACATGGGAAGGCTTCACGCGCAAAATGGCTCTCGAACTGGGTAGACAAGACCTCCTTCTTGACACCATCAACAGTGTAGTAAGAAGGGTAAATCCCTGTCATGTTGTCTGTAATTTTTCCTGAAAAAGCAATGACCAATTCAACTTGACCAGCCTCAGCCAATTCGATATGAAGGGCTTCATTGTCATGGTCAACTGTAAATGGACGAGCTTGACCCGCAACTTCTACAGAAGCGATTTCCAAGTCTTTTTGGTGAAGGGAAATACGGTCACTCTGTGCTTGACCAGTAATGGTCACCTTCCCAGAAAAGGTCTTGGTCTCACGACTCAAGTCTAAAAATAAATCATAATGTTCAGGAACAAATTGCGTAATAAAATGTTCAACTGCTTGCATAGTTTTCTCCTATTCTAAGTTTAAGAGCTGCTGCTCTTCTTCAAACAAACTTATTATATCATGTTTTGCTTTAGAAAAAAGGATTGGACGGTAATTTCCAAAACTTTCTTCCTTCTACAGTCTAGAGTGGGTAGACTTTGCGAAATTCTTCTAAAACGACCTTGCTGTCAGGGGTAAAAGTCAGTCTAGCCTCACTCAGACACTCCGTAAAAAAGGCCTCATGAACCTGGCGCCAATAGTCCAAAGATTTATCCCCCTCACCTTCCTTAAAGGCATGGTCAGCAGAAACTTGATTGAAAGGATGAACGGAAACCTTGGTAATTTCGACAATGCAGACAGCCTGATCTTGACTGTCTAAAATGACGTCAAAGGTCCCTTCTTGTGGAAGAGATTCGTCCTCTATTGCATAGAGGTCATAGGCTGAGGCGGTTGCTGTCTTTTCACCTTTTAAAACCAAGTCGGCCAAGAGATCGGCTTCCACTCCAAAAGCCCAGGCATCTATCTCATCTCCAATCGAGGGGTTAATTTGCTTGTATGCATTCCACATTTCTTGCGGTGTCATGGGTTGCTCCTTTGTAATTTTTTACTTTCTTCTTTTACACGTTTGAGGTGGTCTGGATGGTTAATTTCTAAATCAAAAATCTCTGGAATAGAACTGTAGTGGATAATACATTTGATACCCATCTGATTCATTTTTTGTATGAAAGAAAGATTCAGATAGCCTGTAACAACTTGTCAAGGACTTTCTAATCATTTTTATCACTTTTTTGATGTTTTTCTCTCTCCATTTCTCTAAGCATTATGCGTTTTAATTTGTCTTGCATTGTTTCAGTAGCATTTTTATTAAAATGGACAACAACTTCATAGGTCACTTTTCCAACTTTCTTTATCGTTTTTGTTCCTGTATTCTGTTCATTTTTATTTTCGTACATATAGTTTTCCTCCTATTCATTACACCAAAAAACGACTGGTTTTTTCCCCAGTCGTTTAACTTCGTTCTTTCAAGCTCACAAATTGTTATCTTGAATATTAAATTTCATTTTTAATGAGTCAGATGTTTTCTGACCAATTAACTATTTTAATTTTTTATCTTTTTCTTTATCTGCATAGCTTTCTATAGTTAGATATTCCTTATTCAATTCATTTAAAAGTTCTTCTTCACTTGGTAAATACAGTTTATATTTTGATGCAAATATCTGTTTTTCATCTTCCGGAAGAGTATATTTAACAATGGAATCACTCTTATCAGCACAAAGTACAATGCCTATCGGAGGATTATCTCCCTCATTCATCATTTCTCTTTCATAATAATGAACATACATCTGCATTTGTCCTAAATCTTGGTGTGTTAAATCTCCAATCTTCAAATCTATCAGAACAAAGCATTTCAATATGTAGTTATAAAATACTAAATCTATTCTGAAATGTCTTCCATCAAAGGTAAATCTTTTCTGCCTTGCTACAAATGAAAAACCTCTCCCTAATTCTAAAAGAAATTTCTGTAAATGAGTTATTAAGGCTTGTTCCAAATCACTTTCATAAAAATCTGTATTAGCTTCCAAACCTAAAAACTCCAACACATACGGATCTCTTATAATATCCTCAGGACTTTTGCTTTTTTCCAATTGTGTTATTTCTTTTGACACTTCTTCTTTATTTTGACTTGATAATAATCTTTCATAGAAAAAACTGTTTATCTGCCTGTCAAGTTGCCTTGTACTCCAATTAGATTTTATAGCTTCTTCTAAATAAAAGTTCCTTGCATTTTCATTTTCAACACGCATAAGACTTCGATAATGTGTCCAACTCAATTCGCTACGCAGTGCGTAGCCATTTGGAAAAGTAAGATAAAATTGTCTCATATTCTTAAGATTTGCAACTGTAAAGCCTTTGCCAAAGTCTTTTGTCATCTGTTTAGATAGTTCTTGCAATAAACCTTGCCCATATTCTGCTGTATCTTTACCGCCTTGTTCATCAATAATTCTCTTACCAATATTCCAATAAGCTTCAACCATAGCAAAATTTGCTGTTTTATAAACTTTATTTCTTGCGCTTATCAGTATATTCTTAATTTCATTATAAAAATTGTTTTCCATGACCCTATCTCCTAAATTCTCTTATATTTTTCTACTCCACCTTCAGCCTTTCCGATGTGTTCTACATTTTTTACAAGTCCGTTATTTACATTTTCATAAAACCATCTACCAATCAAAGCCGGAGGTGTTGCGATTAACTCTCGTAAAACGAACTCTTTACCTTTCGGCAATGAGCCTATTTTATTTAGTAATGTATAATATAGAGTGGCATAGCTTGTATTTTCTTGTAAACTGCTGCACTTACAATATTCACTAATGCTTGGGTAATTACCCTCTTCTGCCTTTTTAGTTAAAATTTTCAGTTCTTCATCTGTTACCGTAAATTGAATTCGCATTTATATATCCTCTCCTTATAACTGAGTTTATTATCATATCATTGCATCATAAATACGAGATTTTTTCCATATAACAAATTCAACAACCTTATTATTCTTATAATAGAATATATCCTATCTTTCCTCTCCTCTGTACTTTTCTTTTACCTTATTATGATATTGTTCTGCTTTTTCCTGTTGTTCTTGGAATTTTTTCAGTTGTGCAATAACACTTGGCTTTTCTCCACGCTTAATCGCCTTGTCAATCTCAATACTTAGGTCTATTCCATAATCATCATTTACTGTCTTAACCGCATATTTGATATGGTCTATCTGCTTAAATTCATCTTGAATTTTAATTTTTTCTTTGTCTAAGGTTTCTATTTCTTTTTCAAGTTTTGTAATTTCCTTTTCCCATTCATTTAGCTTAATAGATGATGTTCCGGTAAATTTTTCTATCGTCTTTCTTGCTCTTAGGTATCTATCTATTTCCTTTTTATGAGAATTGTAAAAGCTGTCTTTGAATAGTGTTTTACTCTTATATTCCTGATAGACTTTTTTGTTTTCTTTGATGATGTCAGAACAGATTAAACATTGGTTTAGGTCTTTTATTCTTTGTGTTTTTTCTTGAATATCACTGCTTATTTTTTTACTTTGCTTTGCCAGTTCAAAGATTTTTTCCTGTAGATCTGCTATGGTCTGAAGTTTATTATCTTTCAAATATATCCTTGCCTTTGAAAACCGTCTTAGGTCTGCTCCTATCTTTTTATTGCTTGCATAAGGATTTAACTTTCTTGCCTTTTCTCCTTGCAAGTCATGATAAATAGAAATGTATTCATAGAGATTAAAGAGTTCCGCTTCGCTTTCATATTCTTCTTTTTTCTCTTGTTTGTATTCATCATATTTTGCTTGCAAGTTTCCGATTAAGGAGCCTATCCAAGAAGTAAGCTCCGATATTCTTTCTTTAATCGCTTTGACTAAGGAATTATGCTTTTTGATTTCTCTATTGATATTTCCTTTGTCGGTTTCAATGCCTTTTCTTTCTAAAGCACTGGCACTTGCTCCTAAATGAATGGTTGGGATTTCTTCTATCCCCTGTCTTTCAAAAGAACGATGGTCTACTCTTTTTTCAAGATTGTTTCTTTCAAGATAGATGTTACAGATTTCAGCAAAACTTTCTCGCCATTTCTCTGCATTACCTTTGTTATTCCAATCAGTAAGTTCGACTTTTCTTGTTTTTGGTTTTCCGTTTTTATTTAGAATTTTATTGCCCTCATCATCAAGGATATATTCTTTTTTGCTTTTAGCTTGCCACTGTCCTTTTTCATTAATCGGTCTAAGTGTTGTCATGATATGGGCGTGAATATTATTATTTCCCTCATTACTTTCATCGTGGATTGCAAGGTCTGCTATCATTCCTTTTGATACAAAATTTTCCTGTATAAATTCTGTGATAAGTTTTTTGTTTTCCTCAAAGGATAATTCTTTCGGTAAGGCTATGATGAAATTTCTTGCAAGTTGAGCATTGCTTGCTTTTTCGTTTAGCTCCACACTGTTCCATAAAAAACTTCTGTTTTGAAATTCTTTTGGTATGTTCTCCAGTAAGAATATTTCCGAATGAAGTAACCCTTTTTTATTATGATAATCGTGAGTCACTCCGTCCCATTCATTTTTGATTTTCTCACAAGAAATATAGGCTGCACTTGCAACTGCACTTTTACTTTTTCCTCTGCTTATCATTGATATATTAAAGTGAAATGTTTCTGCCATCTGTGTAAGCTCCTTCCATTTTTTGTTTGTTTTCAGGTAAAGAAAAAGCAGACAGGCTATTTTTTGTATCTTTTCCTATCTGCTTTATCAGCATATTTTTATTAAGTTTTGGATTTTCAAAGGCTTGCTAAAATCCCTTAGTTTACTAAGGGCGCAATTATACACCCTAAAGGGTGCTTTGCGCCCTGCGGAGCTTTTGCCCTTGCAGGGAGCTTCTGTAAAAACTAAAGTTTTTTATTCAATCATTTCTTCTTCGGTTTCATTTTTCATATCCTTTTTACTTATCACTTCATCATAGGCTTTTTGGTATTCTGCGGTATCAGTGGCAATCTTAAGCATTTTTTCTATCTCCTCATCGGTAAACAGAAGAGGATTTTCTATTACCCTTTCTACGATTAGCCCTCTTTGTATAAGCCTGTGATTTCTTCGTTTTCGTTCTTTTTCATTTGCCAGCTTTTCTAATTTCTTTCCTTGATTTTGTAGTTGTTTCAGCTTTACATCGCACTTTTCTTTTTCTTCCTGAAGTTCAAAAATTTGTTCCTGTACTTCTTGTAATGTTTTTTCCTTCTTCATTTTCTTAATTCTCCTTTTTAGTATTTTGCATTGAAAAAGGCTACATACCTTTTTTAGATAAATAGCCTTCCTCTTCACTATTTTAGATTTTATCTTCTAAAATCTTTCTCAGTTTCTCTAAAATTTTATCCCTCCTTTTTCCGATTGTTTGATAGCTTACTTTTTCTTTTTTGCCGATAGACCTTAGACTTTCTTCTCTGTAGAAGATGGCTTCCATTAGCTCTCTTTCTTCTTTTGTCAATTGATTTAATGCCTTGTTTAGTTCTTCAATTTGCATTTTGACTTCTACAATTTTTTCTAAGTCTATTCTTTCATCTATGATGTTATCTACAAAGTGTCCATCATAATCTAATGCTGAAAATGAAATTACATTATACTTCCAATCCTTTCTCTGGAGATACTTTTCATGCTCTGTTATCTTCCAATAGGTTTTATAAACTTCTTCACTTACAGGTACAGCTTTTCCCCTAACATAGATGTAATATTCTTTTTTACCCATTGTGCTATCCTCCTTTTTATGTTCTCTGTTTTGGTTTTTGAGAATAAAAAAGGAGGGCTTCTACACTTTGGCGTAAAAAGTCCTCTTTGAAAAATACATGCTTTTTTACTATGCTATTTAATATCGAATAAAAATTTTCTTAAACTAAATATCTTAATATCACACAATAAAAGAAGGTACCTTATGCTTACTCTTTCTGTTATCATGTCATACCATCGCATAACTTTATCTCCTTAACATTAACATTTTTTTATCTCCTTTATTTTAGTCTTGAAAAATAATAGTACCCTCTGTTGATATTTATAAATGCATAACATAATCAGCTGTAGAATTTAAAAATTCTTGGTCATGGGAAACAATGAATATTATTTTATTATCACTTTTGCATTCGTTAATTAGATGCGATATATTCATCATGTTGTAATAATCCATTCCGCTTGTTGGTTCGTCAAAAAATATGAATTTAGAATTCTTACACAATACAGATGCAATTGCTACCCTTTGCTTTTGTCCACCTGACAAGCTCATTGGATGACGATCTTTTGATTCATATAAATCAAGTTTTTTCAGAATATTTTCAACATAACTACTTTCAATATTTTTTATTCCAAGACCTACTTCACTTGCAATAGAATCGGTAAAAAGCTGATGATTAACATCCTGCATTACAAGGGATGATATTTTTAGCCTATCTGATTTTGAAAGTCTTTTGCCGTCCAAATAGATTTCATCCTTCGATTTTCTTTCTAAGCCTATAAGGCATCTGAGCAAAGTGGATTTACCAAGTCCGTTTGTTCCTACTATGCCGTAAATTTTTCCCATTTCAAAAGAGAGGTCTTTTAAATGCAATTTTTTATCTATGCCATTAAACTTAAATTCAATGTTTTTTACTTCTAAATTTCCCTTATTTTCATTTTCGGGTACTGTAAGTTTTACTCTATTCTTATTTCTTAAACCTAACTTCTTTAGCTTTTCAGACGGTATTTTCATAAAATCTATTTGAGTATATTCCTTTTGTATTTCCCCATCTTTAATCAAAAAAACTCTATCTACAATATCCATTAGATAAAATATTCTATGTTCTGAGATTATAAGAGTTTTCCCCTTATCTTTAAGTTTTATAAGCATTTCTTTTATGATTAAAATGTTTTCTTCATCAAGATTTGATGAAGGCTCATCTAAAACAATGATTTCCGTTCCAGATATATAACTTGCAGCAATACATAAAATCTGCTTTTCTCCACCCGAAAGCTTAAAAATATCTCTATTTAAAAGATGTTCTATCGGAAACAAATCCAACATATCATTTAGTCTTTCATCCATTTGTTTTTTTGAAAGTCCTATATTCTCCAAATAGAGAAGTAATTCAAGAGTAGTATTTATATTGAAAAAGTGTGTCTTTGGATTTTGAAATACATTTGATACTAAGAGCGATATTTCGTATAATTCGAGGTTTTTAATATCTTTATTATCAATCCTGATGGTTCCACCCATAGAAGCTCCATCATATCGTACAGCTAACCCATTGATAGAATTTATAATTGAAGATTTTCCGCTACCACTTTTCCCAGTAAATAATACACATTCGCCTTTTTTTACATCTAAAGAAATGTTTTTTAACACTTTAGGAGAATTTCCATAAGATAGAGATAAATTTTCAATTTCTACCATAAAGCTCCTCCTATAACCATAATCAGTATTGAAAGCACATAAACAAAATCAACTGTTTTCGTTTTGACGGATATGTACCTAGTTTTTTTAACAGGATTTTCAATACATTTTGTTTCTGCTGCCTTTGCAATATCATCAGAAATATTAGAAGACATAACAAGTAAAGGCACAATTACATACTCGATGTATGAAATTGGATTTTTAAATGTAATACCCCTTATTTTCATAGCAAGTTTTATATTGTGACTTTCTTCCCTAAATGAAGGAAAAAACCTAAACATTACAGCAATTGGTATAGAAACAGTACGAGGTAAATTCATTTTATCCATTGAGGATATTACACTTCCTACATCCGATGTTTTTAAAAAAAAACTTCCCGCACTAAATGGAAGATAAAACATCTTACATACAGCAAATAGCATAAAAAACATCATTAAAATCGCATTCATATTTCTAATTACATCAAGATTAGGTATCAAAGAAAGAACCCCAAAAAATGATATGTTTTTTAAGGCTTCTTTCTTAAATCCATTCATTAAAAAAAGAAATGAAATAAGAAGCACAATTCCCCATTCAAAATAGGTATTTACTTTATAAAATACAGCAAATCCAAGTGAAAAACTTACTAAAATTTTACTAATTGGATTGGGATTATATGGATTGTCTAAAGAAACGAGCATTATACAATACCAGCTTTTTCGAAATGCTTTTTCAAAAAGACTTTACCGATATATGCGCCGAGTATCCCGCCGACAACAGCACCGATATATACTAATACCATACTTCGATAATTCAAAAGTGCTATGAGCTTCATTATATAATCGTGACCCATACCGCCTGTTTCCGCCAGTTTAATAACCTTGTCTTTAGCCAACAAAACTTGCATAAGGAAACCACAAATCCAAGTGTTGAATACGACAAATGAGAGCATATTAAATTTAAATGATTTATATTCTCCTTTTTTTCTTAAAAGTTCCGCAATTGCCATACTGATTACAGCATGTATCAATATTACATATGTATTTCCCATTGCAATTGCTAAAAGACTACAAATCAACCCAAGTATAAATAATCCCCATGATTTTTGAACTTTTGCCATAAAGAGCATTATAACTATTCCTGTTATAATGCCTGCCAGTGTAGGGTATGCCAAGTATAAAATCGGTACAATACCAATCATTCCCGAAGCAAACATAAGTACAAAATATATTACTGTAAATACACCTATCGTAACTAAATCTTTAATTCTTAATTTTTCCATTTTTATATTTTCCTTCTAAATAAGTTTTCACTGAATATTTGATTTTCTAAGCATTGCTTTATAAAATTCCGAGCTTTTACAAAGTTCTTCATCTGTCCCTATCGCTTCTATTTTTCCGGCATTTAATAAAACGATTTTGTTTGCATTTCTTATTGTTCTTAATCTATGAGCAATAACAATTGCCGTTTTTTCTTTTATAAGTTCGGATAAAGCCTCTTGAATTAGACTTTCATTTTCAACATCCAGAGATGCTGTAGCCTCATCAAGCAATATGATTGGTGCGTCTTTTAGTATTGCCCTTGCTATTGAGATTCTTTGTCTTTCTCCGCCTGAAAGTCTTTGTCCGTTTTCACCTATTACTGTATCTATTCCATCCGGCATTTTGTCTATAAATTCATAACATCTTGCTATTTTAGCCGCTCTTATAATCTCTTCATCTGTAGCATCTTTTTTACCGATTTTTATATTATCTTTTATGCTTGAATTAAAAAGAGTAACATCTTGGAAAACGATAGAGAAATTTTTAAGGAGTGTTTCCGGATCAATTTTACCGATGTCCTCTCCCCCTATCAAAATCTTTCCTTTATCTATATCCCAAAATCTTGCAGCAAGCTTGGTGAGAGTTGTTTTTCCGCTTCCGCTTGAACCGATTAGCGCAGTGATTTCACCCTGCTTTGCAGTAAAGCTCACACAATTTATTACAGAATAATCATCATATCCGAAATAAACATCCTTGAACTCAATATCGTAATTTTTAATGTCAATATCTTTTTTGCCTTTTTGAACAGGCATGGTCTTTATTTCCTTTATTCTCCCTACAACCGCATCAAGCATAACTATCATTGACATAAAGGTGATTATTCCTTCTATAGGAAGATAAATACTTGCTGTAAGCATTAAAAATGCGATATAAACCAGCGCACTTACCTCCCCTGCCATAAGCATGTTGACGCCGATAACGGCAACACTTATAATTCCAAGCTTTAAAATTGCGGCAGCTATTCCTGTAAGTGTTCCGGCTACAACTTCACCTTTCGTCTTCTGTTTTGTGGATGCATTTAATTTTTCAAAAAAATCATTTAACATCCTATCTTCTAAGTTGTAAGATTTTATTTGCTCTATCTGCTCTATATTTTCCTGTAGATTATCAAAAACCTTACGATTATCATCTATCCAGCCTTGTACTATTTTTTTCTGACTTTTCTTTGATAAAAATATAATCAAAATAGAAATGGGAATTACCCAAAGGGCTGCAAGTGCAAGTTTCCAATTATAGAAGATAAGCATTAAAGCAATAATACTTGTGGATATAGCCGTTGAATATATATGAGGTACAGCATGAGAAAAAATTGTTTCATATAAGTTCATGTCATTCATCATGGTTTCCGCAAGGTCTGCCAAATCTCTTTTACCAAAATAAGAAAGAGGTAATTTCTTTAACTTTTCCGCTAACTCAATTCTTGAATTTGCACTCTCGTTGTACACATTGGTGTAAAGTCTTACATAATCCCACCTCGCTATTAAGAACATCACAATCATCATTACTACAATTAGTGCAATATAATGAACAGAGGTAAAATTGTAACTCTCAATACTTTTTAAAATGCCTATATACTGAAACAGAAACATAAAACCGATCATTGGTGCGAACAATTTAGTTAAATTAACAAGCGTGTGTGAAAATATGGCTTTTTTTAAGTTAAGAGCGCCTTTTTCTGACATCGCATATTTTTTCATAAAATAAGAAACCATATGTTTAACCTCCTATCTTCCAATTTACGGATTTTTGATATTCTTCCCAAAGTTTTTTGTAAGGCCCACTCATACCGATTAAATCTGAATGCTTGCCTTCTTCTACAATTTTCCCCTTATCAATAACAAGAATTCTATCTGCATCTACTACTGTAGATAATCTATGAGCAATCATCAATGTTGTCTTGCTTTTTGATAGCTTCTTAAAAGACTCTTGAATCAAATGTTCATTTTCAGGATCTGCAAAGGCTGTAGCTTCATCTAAAATGATAATATCTGCATCTTTCAAAAAAGCTCTCGCTATAGAAATCCTTTGAGCTTCTCCTCCTGAAAAATATGTGCCTTTAGTTCCGTAAACAGTATCAAGTCCTTTATCTAAATTTTTAATAATATCTTTAGACCCTGAATTGATTAAGGCATTGTCAATTTCTTCATTAGTTGCATCAGGATTTCCGATTAAAAGATTATCTCTTAAACTCATTTTAAATAGTTTAGAGTTTTGAAAAACAAAAGCAATTTTTCTCATTAAAGCCTCTTTTTCAAAATCTTTTATATTAATTCCTCCAATATAAATTTCACCTGTTTTAATATCGTAAAATCGTGCAGCAAGCCTTGCTATAGTAGTTTTACCACTGCCTGATGATCCGACTAAAGCAACTCGTTCTCCTTTATTCACCTTAAATGAAATATCGTCTAATACATTTTCATCTTCATAAGAAAAGCTTACATTTTTAAACTCTATCCCAACATCAGAACTTGTTTTATTTCCATAAACAAAATCATCAAACTCAAGTATATTTTCAATTTTATCTAAAGCAAGTTCCGCAAAATAACTGTATTGCGTAATCGTCGCTGTTCTCATAATAAAAGTAGCAAATGCCGGTCCTATTAGGAAGTAAATAACAGAATCTGCAAGTACATTAGATAAGTTTCCATTAAATTTTATTAAGAGTAATGCCACAGGTACCAAGAAAAATGCCGTCGATGTAGAAACGGTTTCAAACCACGACATTTTATTCGTATAACTCATAGTAAGCTTAAGTACATTGTCTTTTGTTTTTATGATTAACGAATATAACTTATCAAAGCTCTCAACACTTTGTGCAAATGTTTTAACAACAGGAATTCCTCGAACATATTCCACTGTCTGAGAAGATAAATTGGAAAGTCCTGCATAATACTCATCCTTCATTTTTTTTGTTTCGGATGTCATCATAGATGACATCAATGTCATACCGATAATCATCGGTATCATACTGGCAAGTCCTAACTTCCAGTTAAACACGAAGAAAAATACAAGCAGGACGATTGGCGATATAATGGTCATCGCCATATCAGGAAGTTGATGCGCTAAAAAAGAATGGGTTTCAGACGCTCCGGACACAATTACATTTCTTATCCTTCCGCTTTCTTTGTCATCGAAATACCCAAGCGGTTTGTTTATTAGTTTTGTTACGGAAGTCTTAATAATGTTATCTTCCACTTCAAATGCAAAAATATGGGATAAAATTAAACCTATTAGGTATATAAAAAGCCCCAGAACGGCAAAGACTGCTGCAGAAATTGAATTTTCCTTTACATAATCAAAATTCACCATCCCATTTAAAATTAAGTTATTTACAATTCTATGAATATATACCATAGGCATCAAAACCATGACACCTGATACAGCAGACATAACCATAGCAATATAGAGTAAAAAACTTTTTTTACCACCGTAAGCCATTAGTCTTTTCAGTATTGATTTCTTCTTATCCTTCACTGAACAACTCCTCCTTTTTTTTAAAATTAGCAAACCCTATAAATAGCCTTTTTAGACTGATTTTAGAGGCTTGTTTTCAAACTCTTTTGCAATACGCATAGTTTTTCTTGTTTTTATCTATTATTTATTATATAATAAATGAGGATTTCAATCAATTAGATATGGCTAACTAAGTCTATTCGGGATAATGTCTATTCGGGATAAAATATAAAGCACGGAGGTATAATATGAGTGATTTTTATAACTTTGTTAAAAACTTTTTTTCTACAGATGAATCTATCGATAATACAAAATACTCCACTGTAGGACATGAATTCCGTTTTAGCACGGATAATGCAGAAGGCATATATTGGTTTTACGAGGGCGATAATTTCACTATTGATATTTATGATGTTTTCATAAAAAAAGAAATTATCCATACAAGTTTTTCTGGTTTGAATAATTTCTATTCCCTTTATTTATCTTATTTAGTTACAGCAAACGGTGAATGTTTTAATCCTTATCAAAATCTTTCTTCAAATTCACTTTTTACTATAAATACAAAAAATTCTAAAGACTATAGGTTTATACTTCACAAAAACTCTCCTTATTTAGGAATCGGTATAAATTTCAATCAGTCCATGATAGAGCAATGCCTATCCTCTTATAAGAATAAAGTCTGTAACTATGAAGATTTATTTTTTAATACCAGCATTATAATAAACAAGCCTTTAGAAAGAATCGCAAAAGATATCCTTAATTGCAAGATGGCATCTCCTGCTGCTGAAATCTTTTTTGAGTCAAAGGCAAAGGAATGGTTAAGTATTACAATAGACTCTTTTTTAAATAAGTACAGCAATCCACTATCTATTGCCGATGATGAGGCTTTGAAAAATGTCGCCAATTATATAGACGATCATTATGCAACATCTATCCCACAAGATACTTTGGAAAAAATATCCACTATGAGCGGCACAAAACTAAAAAAATTATTTAAGCAAAAATATCAATGTACAATTACAGAATATACTCAAAGACGGCGAATGAATATGGCGGAATTACTCCTACTGAACTCTACCCTTAAAATTCAGGATATAGCAGAGGCTGTAGGATATTCCTCTCACAGTAAATTTAGTACCTGCTTCAAAAAATATAAAGGTTTTTACCCTAAAGACATTAAAAAATACACAAAAAATACCAGTTCTTCATAACAATGAAAAGAGATTGATTAACCTCAATCTCTTTTTTTGTATTCACTCAATGGTATACCTCCCCTTTTCAAAACCTTTAGCTTTTCCTGTTTCTTTTGTTCTCTCCTTGCTTTATACCTTTCCTCGTATTCCTGTTGTTTTCCGTTTGCTTTACGCTTTAGGTAATTTTGATGAAGTCTGTCTTTTCTTTCGTTGATTTTTCTCTCTTCTTCCTCAAGTTTTAAGCGTTCTTCTTCAGTTAATTCTTCTGTAGGTAGCTCATAGTTGCCGATAAAGTTAAAATATATCTCTATCTTCTGTTTTGAGTTTTGACTGCCTTTCCTATCCCTTTCGTGAATGATAATCTTCTCTACAAACTCATTTATCATAGTGGTTGTAAGTTCATCAAAGTTTTCATAGCGATTGATAAGAGATATGAATTTTCTTGCTCTGTCTGTTTCTTTTTCATATCTTGATATTGTAAGCTCTAAGTCTTTAATTTCTTTACTTAAAGCTCTTTGCTCTGTTTCATATTGGCTATTAAGTATCTCATATCTACTACTTGGTATTTTTTCAAGTATCATATCTTCGTAAATACGGCACATAAGCCTTTCTAACTCTTGTATTCTCGACTTACTATCAATTAGTCTTACTCTTTGCCTTTCTATCTCTACTTTTTCCTTTTCTTCCATTTCATTTTGAATGGAGCGGATAAAAGCTTCGTTATCTTCATCAAGATATTTTTTAAGGTCTTTTAAGGTTTCTTGTATAAGGTTTAATACTGCTTCTGCTTTTATCCTGTGAGCCGATGGACAAAGTGTTCCACAAGGGACTTTCGTGTAGGCACTGCAAGTATAATAGGGGATATTTTTGTAGTTACTTGTTCTATGAACATACATTTTACTTCCACAATCAGCACAATACATAAGCCCTGTTAGTGAGTGATATTCGCCCCAACCGTCAGGATACCTTTTTACATTTCCTCGTATTCTTTGTACATTATCAAAGATTTCTTGGTCTATGATTGCTTCATGGGTATTTTCAAATATCAGCCAATTATCTTCAGATACATATTTGCTTTTCTTATCCTTGAAATGTTTTCTTGTTTTGAAATTTACAGTATGACCTAAGTATTCTTGTTTCTTTAAGATACTTGCAATTGTGGAGCTGCACCAACGATAAGGGTATTCAAAATTTTTGCTTTGATGTAGTACATATCCTAATTTTTGTTGATGATAAGCAGGTATATCAATTTTTTCTGCTTCTAATATCTTTGCTATTCGATACGGACCATTGCCTTGCATGGTCAGATTAAATATTCGCCTTACTATCTCCGCTGCTTTTTCATCTACAATCCACTTATCTTTGTCTTTTTCATCTTTGATATAACCATAAGGTGGAGAGCTTGCCGTATGCTTACCGCTTTCTCCTTTTGACCTGAATGTAGATTGTATTTTTCTTGAAGTATCTCTTGCATACCATTCATTCATAATATTTCTAAAAGGGGTAAAGTCATCCTCTCTGTAAAAGCTATCTACATTGTCATTGATAGCAATCAACCTTACGCCCTTTTGTCTTAGGATTTCCATACATTGACCGACTTTAAGATAATCTCTGCCAAGTCTACTCATATCCTTTACGATGATACAACCGATATTCCCTTGATTAACTCCGTTCATCATTGCCATAAATCTCGGTCTGTCAAACTGTGTTCCGCTGATTCCGTCATCTGTAAAATGTATGATGTTGGATAGATTATTTTTACTTGCATATTCTTCAAGGATTTTCTTTTGATTGACGATTGAATTACTTTCTCCTTGAAGTTCGTCATCACGACTTAGTCTCTCATAGAGTGCTGTTATCTTTTCATAATTCCTCATTTTTACCTCCTTCCTCTTAATTTTTTAAATAAAAAAGAATTAAGAAGTACATATTTCACTAAAACAGTGATTAAGTGTTCTCCTTAATTCTATTACTCCTGCTACAGCAAAGTCAATCTTTTTCATCCTTGCTTTTTCCTGCATCTGTCTTAGCATATCTAACATAATGGGACTTTCCATATCATGCCATTGACTGTTTCTCACAGTCGCAAAAACAAAAGAAGTCAAATCATTCATTCCAACTATAATCTTTGAAATACCAGTTTCTATTATTCTGTCCAAGTCAAAATAAGCTGACGGTAATTCAATCATTGTGCCGACTTTTCCAGTAAAACCATGCTGACGTAATACTCTAATAGCTTGCTTTAACTGCTTAGCATCATTGACAAAAGGAAAGATAACAGACAGATTGGGATTGGTTTGATAAATTTCTGTAACGACATGTGTCTCAGCCTGAAATTCATCAGGACACGCCAGCAAGCGCCTAGTTCCTCTATAACCAAACAAGGGATGATTTTCATCAAAATGCTCTTTAGTCCCCTCTAAACAATTAGCTTCTGTATTTGTTAACTCTGAAAAACGATACCAAACCTCTTCATCTGAGTACAAGGAGCAAATGGTGTCTAGATAATCTTTTACAAATTGCTGACAACTTGCTAATAGGATGTTTTGATTAAGCTCTCTCAGTAAGTATTCTCCACGAATTATGCCAACATGATGCAATAGTTGTGGGTAAACTTTTGCAACAATTTGTTCGCCACTAAGAGCAAGTTGCTTTCTCATCATTCACCTTCCAATTCATGTAGGAAGTCTTGTCCAGTTCCGGAAATCCTAATAATTCAGACTTAACCTTCAAGACTAATGGCGACGCATTTTCTTCTGTGATTTTTTGAATATCCATCCAAACATATCTAAGTGAATCATTCGCACCATCAGACACAGCTTCCGAAATCGTAACTTGAGCTTCCTTCTCGTTTACCTCAATATCATAAAATGCCATGATATGGTGTACTGCAAAGTCTTGCCCTTCTTCTTGAACCAGCACATCATAAATCCTAGGATTAGCGTAACCCTTTAGCTTATATCCAGTCTCTTCCATAACTTCTCTAATCAGAGTTTCCGTCAGTCCTTCACCAAGTTGCTGACTACCACCAGGTAGATCATAACGATGTTGATAAGGGCCTCTCGTTTTTTCAACGCAGAGTAACTTCCCATTTTCAAAGCAAATACCATATACTCCAAAGTGTTTTTTGATTTCCATCCAACTCCTCCTACTTCAAAGACCAGCCACCATCCACAGTCAAGATTTGTCCTTGCATGGCAGATGCGTGACCGCTAGCTAAGAATAAGCTGACTTCTGCAATTTCACTTGGCTCAATCCAGCGTTTGATAGGTGTTTCACTGGCTACCCAGTCAGCTAATCCACCGGGTTCAAAGTCGGCAGCAGTCATAGCTGTCTTGACAGCACCAGGAGCAATCCCAAAGACCTGAATCCCAGCTTCAGCATAGTCTAGAGCCAACTGCTTGGTAAAGCCAGCTAAGGCGTGCTTAGACGAGGTATAGGCATGACCACCACCACCTGCTAGGCTCGAAGCGATGGAGCACATATTGATGATGATTCCCTTTTTACTTTCCAGCATTTGCGTCAAATAATGTCGTGTCATCTCAACTGGAGTCACATAGTTAATTTCAAAAATCTCTTGGATTTCCTGGGCAGATTGTTCTAGTAAAGGTTTATAGTCATCCAAAACTCCAGCAGTATTGCACAAAACATCCACCTGAGGACACCAGTCAAAAATTGGCTCCAAGTCCAAGGTCAAATCTCTCTGTAAAAAGTGAAAATCACGCTCTAAGAGTGGATTTTCACCTTGGTCAACTCCATAAACTTGATAGCCATTCTCTAAAAAGAGTCGTGCTTGAGCCAGACCAATCCCTGAACTTACTCCCGTCATCAATACACGTCTAGTCATGGACTTCTACCCAGTCCGTCGCCAAAACATCACAAGGTGTCGGGCTCCACATGGAAAAACCTTCTCCCTCCCCAGACACGTTGATTAGGAAATAGGGCGTCACTTCAAGTGCAATCCCGTTTTGCTCGATAGTGTCAAAGAGTTGGACATAGTTTTCAGCCCCTCCCCAACCAGTTCGTACATATTTTTTCTTGGCCTTTAACCCAGGCAGGATTTCTTCAAAAGTCATGATGTTCTCCTTCAATTCTACATTCTTCATTTAATTATAACAAAAAACCGTTTTCCAACGGCTTTTTGACTGTATATCTGCTAAATTCTTCCTACCACTGTAATCCGGCTTCTCTAATTTCTTTCTTAGAAGCAAATTTCCCATTTGGTCTGTGCCATCTTCCGTTTTTATCTCTAAAGTAGCCACCTGAATTTGTTGATTGCGAGTTTGATTCCTGGCTTTCTTCCTTTTCTTGTGCGGCTTGGCGAGCTTTTTCCTGCTCTTCTTCTTTTGCTTTCTTTTCAGCTGCTTCTTTTTCTTCAGCCTCTTTCTTGGCTTTTTCCTCAGCTTCCTTCTTAGCCTTTTCTTTTTCTTCTTTTATCTTTGCATCTTCAACTGTATTTTTAGCCGTACCGTCCAAGTAATTGATTTCAGCATTAGCTGAAACATTGTCTAAAACGACATGCGTCACTGAATACTGATCAACCTTTTCTTTACTACCACCCAACTTGATCTCCAAGAGTTTGCCGTTTTCATCTATTCCCACATACTGCAACTCAATCTGTCTAGGGATCAATTCGTCCTTTTGATAGATTGGGGTCACCTTGTAGTCAAGATAATAGTTTGGGTGATTGTCCAACCAAGAGTCCAATCGATTTTAATAGTAAAGCATGCTACTTTGGTTTTGGTCATCTGTTCCAGAATAATTTCCAGCATTGAGCCAGTTAGTCATAGGAACCAAGTTTTTCTTTTCATCGTTTAAACCACTAAACTGGTAACCAATCAGATGACCACGACTCATCAACCAAGCTTCTTTTTTACCATCACCATAAAAGAATTTATAATTGTGCCATCCAACTGGATCATAAGTCAACTTGGACTCTCTCTTCTCAGTTGGCTCATCACTGTCCTTAAGTTGAATATGAGCACCCGTTGCGCGTGATTTAGAATCCAATTCCCCAAGTTCTAGTTGTTTCTCATTTTTAAAAGGCAAGAGTCCAGCTTCTTTAAACAACTTCTCATCAAACTTGATTTGCTTCTGTTCAATTTTTTCTTCTGGGACCTTTGATTCCGCCTTATGTCCAGAACAAGCAACTAGGATTGTGATTGAAAGCAAGGCAATTGAGAAGGATAGTAGCTTTTTCATAAAAGTCTCCTTTTTATATAGTAATTAGATTAATATCTCCTATTACATTTTACTATCATTTTGTTAATTGTTCAAGAATAAAGAGAATGTTATTATACTATTTCTCCTCCAATGTTTAAAACAAAAACGATAACCACTTTTTCAGTAGTTACCGTTGATTTCTTTTGATTAATCTTTCCAACCAAGTTTGCTGTTGATAGTCATCATGATGCTGGCTATCTTCTCACCCCAGTAAGGATCAGAAGCATAGCGAACATTCATTCCGGTTGCTTTATTTCCAAGGTGGTCTCTGCCATAGTCGATGTAGTTCTCACGAATCCACTTGGCCGCTCCAAGGATTCCTTTATCCACATTATCAAAACTCTTGGCTGAGAGATATGGGCTCGTATCATAAGCAGCAATACCAAAGAAGTTGTTCTTATCTCTGGCAATTTGACTACGTCCCCACGCGCTTTCAAGAGCGCTATGTGCCATCAAGTAAAGGGCATTGACACCGTAGCGTTCCTCAGCTTCTTTGAAAGTCGCTCCTTTACCTGCTAGAGGACTATCCTGCAAGTTCATCATCGAATACAGTTTATCCAACTCAGCTGCACTATAATTACTTGGCTCTCTCAAGTTTTTATAGAGGAAAGGATTTTTAATGGTAAAGCCATCAAAGTGCTCTCCATCAGTTGAGTAGTACTTCTTACCAATAACCATAGCAGAGGTGTGTGGAGCTACTTTGATACTCGTATATGGAGAGAGTTCATGGTAGAGGAATTTCCCATCACTAGTATAATGAGGGATAAACTCGCTACCTTCATCTACTGCTGTTAAATCACTTTGATTCATATAGCCAGACAAGCCAGAAATCGAAACTGCAAGTCGGCCGCCTTTTCGCGTCGAGCTATCCAGTGAAACAATGCTTCCTTGGTTAATGTAACTCAAGATTTCTCCAGATGCACTATAGACATAGGCTGTGATTGGTTTAACTTTGTAATATTTAGTTTTATCCGCAACATGCCATCTACCAGAAGCATCCAAGGTATGACCATCCACAGTTTCATTTTTTGCCATATAACCGCCTGATTTAAGGTAGTACCATGATTGGTCGGATGAATCGTAGATTAATTCTTTCTCAGCCATCTTTCCATTTGACTTGAGGTAGAACCAATTGTTCTTGTACCATACCCACTCACTCGCAGCCATATAACCACCAGATTTGAGATAGTAGTAACCATTATCCCAGAGCCATTCTTTATTGGCATAATTTCCATCAGAGTTGATATAGAACCAAGAGTTATAATTCTTGTCAAAGAGCCACCCTTTGCCAGCTTTTGCTCCACTGCTCGTCACATAACTGCGGTCAATCCAAGTTTCCGTAGAGAGGTAGCCGCCTGATTTGAAATGGTAATCCTTACCTTTGATAGTTTGCCAACCTTTTTCAGCATAGGTTCCGTCAGCTTTCAAGTAAAACCAAGAGTTATAATTCTTGTCAAAGAGCCATTCCGATTTCAATTTAGCTCCACTTTTAGCAACATAGAAGCGATCAATCCAGCGCTCGGTAGAAAGATACCCACCTGATTTGAAATGGTAATCTTTTTCTTTAATCGTTTCCCAGCTTTTTTCGGCATAGGTTCCGTCAGCTTTCAAGTAAAACCAAGCATCATAATTCTTATCAAAGAGCCATTCCGATTTCAATTTAGCTCCACTTTTAGCAACATAGAAGCGATCAATCCAACGTTCAGTCGAAAGATAACCGCCTGATTTAAAATGGTAGTCCTTCCCATCTATGGTTAACCAGCCATTTTCAGCATAGGTACCATCTTGTTGAATGTAGAACCAACTGCTATAGTTGTCATCATAAATCCAGGCTTGTTTAACCTTATGACCATTTTCTGATATATAATTCTTACCAAGCCAAGCATTTTTCAGCATTTTACCTTGTGAATTGATGTAGTACTGGTTCTCCCCTTGAGTGATCCACTCATCTTTGGCCATTTTCCCGTCTTCTTTAAGGTAATATTTTTCCTGACCTTGTTGAATCCATTCGTTTTGAGCTTTCTGACCATCAGACTTGAGATAATACCAGGATTCTTGTTCCTGATTAAATACCCACTGTTCCTTGGCTTTAGTACCACTTTCAGTCACATAGTACTGGCCAACCCACGTTTTCGTAGCTAATTTTCCAGCTTCGGTAAAATAGTAATCCTTACCACCAACAGTCAGCCAGCCGTTCTCAGCACGATTTCCATCAGCTGTTAAATAAAACCAGGCCTGTTGCGTTTGGTCATAGATCCATTGGTTGGTTGCTGGTTTCCCGTCTGCTTTGAGGTAGGTCTTTCCTTGCCAAGTCCCCTCTTCTGCTTTTGCTGTCTCCACTACAGTAAAAAAACACCCCAATAAGCCAGCACTTACTAGAGCCACTTTCCATCGTTTCATTTAAATGCTCCAATAACGTTTTCTAAACCCTATTGTAACATAGTTAATCGACGGAAATATTACAAATTGATGAAGATTCTATTTCTTGTTGACGATAAGGAAGACCTAGCTTATCTCAGATTGGCTTTGACTTCCTGACGGAGATTTTCTAGACTGCTAATGCCGTATTTATCCATGACTTTTGGTAAATTTTCAATGATATCAGGACAGGCATATGGATTGGTAAAATTGGCTGTTCCAACTCCGATGGCAGAGGCACCAGCCAGATACATTTCTAGCGCTGCTTCAGCAGAATCCACTCCTCCCATTCCAATGATAGGCAGGTCTGTTATTTGGGCTACTTGGCGGATGAGTTTGAGGGCTACTGGAAAAACTGCTGGACCAGACATCCCACCTGTTCCATTGGCTAGGATTGGTTTTCTTATTTTGAGGTCAAAGCGCATACCGACTAGAGTATTGATCATAGTTAGGCCACTTGCTCCTGCATCTTCTGCGGCTTTGGCGATGGTGACAACATCCGTTACACTAGGGGTTAACTTGACATAAACTGGCACATCAGAGGCTTCCACAGCTGCCTTTACCACTTCATAAGCTAGATCAGGATCTTGCCCAATCAAAAAACCATGATTACCATGATCCACATTCGGACAAGAGATATTGAGCTCGATAGCTTTTACATTGGCTGCCTTGGAAATCCCCTGAGAAACGGCAGCGTACTCTTGTTTTGAAAAGCCTGCAACATTTGCGATGATGGGAAGCGTAGGATACTCTCTTTCCAGCCAAGGTAGTTTTTCAGCTAAAACAGCTTCTAAACCAGGATTTTGCAAGCCGATTGCGTTGAGCATACCAGCAGGTGTCTCTGCAACCCTGGGAGTAGGATTGCCAAAACGGGGGTCAAGTGTCGTCGCCTTGATCATAATGGAGCCTAAAAGGTCTAAATCATAGTACTTAGCATACTCTTGACCAAAACCAAAACAGCCTGATGCTGGTATGATAGGATTTTTCAAGTCCAAGCCCGGTAGAGAAACTTGTAAACGATTTCTAGTCATGACTTTCTCCTTATAATACAACTGTTCCTGTGCGGAAAACAGGGCCATCTTCACAGACGCGTTGGCTAATAGTCTCACTATCTGGCACTTTTAGGACACAGGCATAGCAAGCTCCCATCCCACAAGCCATACGAGATTCCAGAGATAGGTAGGCTCTTGGGTGATCATAAAATCTTTGATTGATATACTTCATCATTCCAGGAGCCCCACAGGAGTAAACAGCATCAAATTGACTGTCTAAATCATTGATGACGACTGACACATTTCCCTTAATGCCATAAGAACCATCATCTGTCGTTACAAAAACCTGACCATACTGGGTTAATTCTGTTTCGAGAATAACAGCATCCTTGTTGGCAAAACCGAGGACTGTCACTACTTTCACCCCACGCGCATACAATTCCTTGGCCACCTCAAGCAAGGGTGGAACACCAATACCCCCACCAACAAGGAGAACTTGGCTCGGGTCGTCCAGGTCAGACAAGTCAAAACCGTTCCCCTGAGGTCCCATCACATCAAGTGTATCACCCTGACTTAATGTTGAAAAAATAGCGGTCCCTGCACCCTCAATCCGATAAATGAGTCGACACTGCTTCTTAGCCTTGTCAATAGATGAGATTGAAATAGGACGACGCAAGAGATGGGCATCATCAGGCACACGCAAATGTAGAAATTGACCTGCTCGCATCGCTTCAACCATTTCTCCTTCTAAGACTAATTCAAAGATTGCTGGCGCAATTTCCTCCTGTGCAACCACCTTCATAGTTTCCAAACGAATGGCACCCAAACGCTTCTTACATGTGGGATTCATGATTTTCCTCCTTAAATTTAAGGGGACCAGATAAAGAAAAGACCTTGCTAGTGCAAGGCCTCAGTTGGGTTAGGCTAGAACTCATGCGCACACTTAAAAAGTCTCCACAGAGAGTCCCCTATCCCTTTTATCTGACACCTTGTGAGTCTCTCTGGACTCCCCTTAAAGGTTAAATTTGTATTAGTATACTCTTTCAGAGAAAAAAAGTCAAGTAGAAAACGAACATTCTACTTGACTTTACTGGATTATTTTTCACGAATGACTTCGACCTTGTAACCGTCAGGATCTTTGACAAAGTAATAGTTTGGTTGAGTTCCTGGAAGTCCGTTAGGCGCTGTCACCTCATAGCCCTTCTCGCTATGTTCTTGATGAAGCGCCTCAAGATCAGGTGTACTGAGGGCGATATGGGCAAACCCATCTCCAACCACATAAGGGCCGTGATCATAGTTATAGGTCAATTCCAACTCGTAGTCATCACCATCAAGTCCTAGATAGACAATGGTGAAAGCATGATCTGGAAAATCCCTGCGACGCAATTCTTTAAAACCAAAAGCATCTTGATAGAATGCGATTGATTTTTCAAGGTTTTCTACTCGTAAGCAAGTGTGTAGCATTTTTGAAGCCATTTTCATTACCTCTTTCATTTGAATAGTTCTATTATACCTTTATTCAGGAAAATTTACTAGAAACTTGAACTAGAGTCCTCTTCTCTAAGCTTTCATTCTAAGCAGAACTTTTACGATTTTCCTTGCGTATATTGCGAATAAGGAAAAGCATGATCAGGACAAAAAGTCCCTCGAGGAAGTAGAAAGCAAATTCGCTGTTCATGATTAGTAAGTCTCTGTAAAAATATTTATTATAGAAAACTGAATTTGGTGCGAATAGGATTCGGAACAGTCTTCTTAGGAAAATAAAGATCTGCAATCCATAAATCATAAAGACCTTCTTCACACCAATCATGAAGCCTTGATCCTTTGTAAAATAAGACAAGGCAACTCCATTTAACAAGAGGATAACAGTTATAGCCAGTGTTTCATTTCGTAGAATAGTTGGATCAAAGATGTCTAAACGGATGTGAATGTAGGGCAACGTTTGAAAGAGTAAGATTCCCAAGATTGCTGGTATGAAAATTTTCTTCAGAGATGGTGGAAATCCAGGACTAAATCTTGTAAAAGATAAGCAAATCACAAGGATTGCAAAAATATGGAAGTAAGATATTGCAACTCCTGAAATAGTCTGGCTTTGATTTGCCAAAGCAGAAAGAAAGCCAGCAGAAAGAAAGATACCAACAGGAATCAGCTTATCCAAAGAATAATCCCATTTCAGCCCCTGACTCACTTGGAAACCATCGATGAAGCTGAAAAATGTAATGAACATAAGGGCACCGATGAGGCCAAACGGTAAGGATGGAATGACGAGGGTCAATAGCAAGATTAGTAGGAACCATGGATGGGGGCTGTAGTAGAATTTCCGTTTTTCTCCTCTAGCAGTCACTCCCTCCTCAATCGGTGTTTTCCTTAATTTTAGCATATAGACGTAAAAGAGAGAAAACATACCAGCATGAACCCATGAATTATAACCAGGTCTCTCTATAATACTGAGCAGCAAACTTACAATCGTAAATAGACTAAAGAAAAACTGAAGAAACTTATTTTTAAAGACCTGTCTTTTTTTCCAATCCAAATAAGAGAGTCTGGCCTTCGGATGACTAAGTTCATAGGCATAAGTCGTCATCTCTTCTAGTTTCTGGTCTGTCTCCTCCGTCATCATTTGGGGAGCCATTTTAGAAGTAGGAAAAGGAGCTAAAACATATCTCAGGAGCTCCCCGTCTGTGAATCGACGGTACTCCTTATAGATCTGTTGAAGCAAAACCGTTAGAATGCGTGGTCTTCCTTTAAAGTAGCTTCTCCACTTATCCCAATCATTGATATCTTCATCGTTCTTAGTGAGTTTATCTATATAAAGATAACCTTCATTGTACCAGTAATCAAAATTTTCTTTTTTGTTAAGTGCATACTCCTCTACCACTGAAGGATAAGAATGGATACTCTTCCAGAAATGGAGTTTTTTCAGGTAAGGATTTGATTCCTCATCACTGTAACGCTCTACAAATTGAAGAACGAGAGCTAACACTTTCGCATTGGTTAAAGGATAGACGTCCACCTTTTCTAACAAATCAAGTAGGAGCGTGTGATCTTGAACTGTTTCAAAAAGATATTGCCAATCACGTAACAGTTTGTACTCGTCTTGGTATGGACTATAGAGTAAAAGATATAGTTTTTCCTCAACCTCCGATGGATTTAGCAAATTATAAGAATGGATATCGAATGGTTCTTCTGAATCTGCTTGTAATTCCTCAAAGTAAGCTAGAAGTTCATCATAGGCTTTTTGTTCCTCTTCTCCAACCTCTGGTTTAATCTTCTCCAAGATATAAGCCAAAACTGGAATGCAAGTAATCATTTGTTTACTGTTATTCAAGAGAAAAAGGACAGTACTAGGAGAAAATGATTGACTGAAAAATTTTATCCAAGTTCCAATCTGATTAGCTCTTTGGGAATCTTCAAGGATTGCTTGACATAAACGATAAGAAGAATACAAATTCGAAATTTCTTTTTTTGCATCTTCAAGAGACTCTCCATTTTTGTAGGCGGTAGCTCTTTTAACCTTCCAATGCTTCAGTTTATAGTAATAGCCCCAGTATCGGAAGTCAGGTATATAGTCTTCCAGCAAGGGAATGAGGATAGAAAATTGCTCCGGTTTATTAAAAATATAAACATCCATTTCCTCTAAAACGGATTGAACAATGTCCATATCATACTGATACTGATGAAAGAACTGACGCCATAGATGCTCTTGTTCTTCTGGACTGTAATCATCATTTTTAACAATACTTTCAATCGCATTTCGAATCAAATAGGCTGCTTCATTATAACTACTAAAGTCAAGAGTAGACCTTGTTGTTCCTTCTTGCCCACGGTTCTCTTCGTCACCAAACGTTTCAAAGTTGAGGGTATTCGTAGCTCTTTCTTCAGAATCTCCATTTAGCTGAACTTCCTCATCATAGTCACTAAAGTCAAGGGTGGACTTTTGCTCATTCTCTTCTGCTTTAAAGGTTTCAAAGTTAAAGGAATCGCTGGTTTTATCAGTCGATTGCTGATAATCACTGAAATCAAGACCAGATCTTTCAGACTCTTCGTTCTCAGTCTTCGTTTTTTCAGTCAAGTTTTCAAAGTTGAGACTAGAGTTAGGCTTTTCATTCGCCTCTTCTTCAAGTTCAGTAGCTTCTTGAGAGTCACTCGCTTTTTTGAGACTATTTTCTGGTCTTGTGTTTCTAGACCTCGCATAAGTCAGGGCTTTTTGGTAAGCTTCAACAATTTCTTGGTAAATTTCTGGTTGGTCTTCTGGGTGATAGAGCCGAACCAATTCAGCATAACGCCTTCTAATAAGCTTGACGTCAGTCGTTGGCTCTATCCCTAAAGTTTCCCATATATTCATAAGGTCTCCTCTTTTATAGTCCTCGCTCTAGAAAGTCTAGATAGTTTGAAAATGATTGATAAAGTTTTGGCAAATGATAAACAGATGCTTGACTGACCTCTTCTTCAAATCGTCTAGTTTCAGCCATTAGCTCATCTCTTCTTCTCCCCAAGAGCATACTGTACACACGATTCGCTTTTTCAATCAAGAAACGATAAACCTCTGTTTCTTGAGCATTGATCTTATAGCGAGTCAACTCTACTTGCTTAGCCTTGATTTCCTTTTCTGTCAGAGTAACACTATCTTGGAGAATAACATGACTAAAGACTTCCTGTGTTGAATCAATTTTCACTTCGACATCCAAAATCCCATTTAAATCATAGGTAAATCGAACTGTGAAACTTTCATTTACTCGAGTATTCACAGGGACGGGAACTTCTAATTCTCCTAGGAACAGATTTTGTGATGCTTTCATCATCTCACCTTGATAGACCTTTATCTTGACTTGGCTCTGTCCCAATTCAGCCGTATAGTACTGTTCGATGCGTGAAGCAGGGAGGGTAGAATTTCGCTCAATAATCGGCGAAAAGCGGTCGCCAACTATCTCAATCCCCAGTGTAAAAGGACAAATATCAGACAGTAATAAATCTCGTATCTCACCCTGGCGTTCTTTTATTCCTGCTAAAAGGGCACAACCTCTCGCAATCATCCGATCAGGATCATCTGAAACCTGCACCATTTGATTGATACAGTAAGATAAAAAGTCCTGAACCAAGCGGAGTTTCGAAGTCCCCCCAACAAGAACAAAGTTATCTGATGAGACATAGCTATAGCGTGCATCCATCAAAGCACGGTCCAAAACAGCCTTAACACGTGCTAGCAGAGGTTGACAAAGCTCATAAAAGCGTTGGTAGCTCAAGTCTAAAGTGTATTCTTGTTCTTGGTCCAGAACTGTCATCTTCACTTCTTCTTTATCATTGAGTTCTAGCTTTGTCTTTTCAGCCTGTACCAGAATCTTACTATAAAATTCTCGTGAAATCGTATCCTTGGTTAATTGATTAGAAACTAAAAATTCCTCAGCAATAGCCGCAGTGAAGTCTTCGCCTCCCAAACGATTGTCCCCTGCGATCGACACGATTTCGACGATATTATCAAAAAGTTCAACAACTGAAATATCCAGAGTACCACCACCAAAATCGACTACAATAAAAGATTGATCTTCCTGGTTTACCATAGATCTTTTAGCAAGAGCCGCTGCGGAAGGTTCATTGATAATCCGATCAATCTGAACTCCAGCAAATTTACCTGCTAGTTTGGTCGCATAGCGTTGAGCATCGTTGAAATAAGCTGGTACACTAACAATCACTTCCTCGACCTTTTCTCCAAGATAGGTCTCTGCATCGTCTACCAACTTTCGAATGATAAAAGAGCTTAATTCTTCAGCCTTATATGCTCGATTTCCTAGTGTCAATTCATGCTTGGTCCCCATAAAACGCTTGAACTGAGAAACCGTCTTATCTGGGTGGGTCACCAAGCGTTCCTTGGCAATTTTTCCAACAATAATCTCATCATTGTCATCTAAAGCCACAACAGAAGGAGTCAAATATTCACCAAAAGCATTGGGAATCAGCTTGACCTGGCCATCCTGGTATACCCCTACTAAAGAATTAGTCGTTCCTAAATCAATACCTACTATCATTTTCTTGTAACTCCAAATCTTTTTTAGATATTCCTATTATACAGGAAATATCCTATTTTCTTTGAAAAAATCTGTGATTTACTCTTTAAAATAGAAAATCATTTATGGTAAATAAAAAAGTTTCACCTTACTCCTGCGGTAAAAACCACGAGAGTAAGAATGAAACAGTTTGTCATTATTTACCAAGTTTTGCTTTAGCTGCATCTGCAAGAGCTGTGAAAGCTGCTGCATCGTTAACAGCCAAGTCAGCAAGCATTTTACGGTTAACTTCGATTTCAGCCAATTTCAAACCATGCATCAATTGTGAGTATGAAAGCCCGTTCAAACGAGCTGCCGCATTGATACGAGTGATCCACAATTTACGGAAGTCACGTTTTTTCTGACGACGGTCACGGTATGCATAGTAGTAAGAGTTCATTACTTGTTCTTTTGCAGTACGGAACAAGATGTGTTTAGCTCCATAGTAACCTTTTGCTAATTTAAGAATACGTTTACGACGTTTGCGTGATACAACGCCACCTTTAACACGTGCCATGTTTTATTTCCTCCAAATATTTCCTAGAATTGTTTACTTACTGTTAGGCTATTATTTCAAGCGAGTAAGCATTGCTTTGATACGTTTGAAATCTCCTGAATGCACCATAGATGCTTTACGAAGATGACGACGTTGTTTCTTAGTTTTTCCGTGGAAACGGTGTGAAGTGTAAGCACGGAAACGTTTCAAGCCACCAGAACCTGTACGTTTGAAACGTTTAGCTGATGCGCGGTGTGTTTTTTGTTTTGGCATGATTTTTTCTCCTTTATTTAACTTTCTGACAATTATTTTTTGTCAGTTGCTGGCGCCAACTGCATGAACATTTGGCGTCCATCCATCTTAGCTCGTTGTTCGATGATCGCAATATCTTGTGTTGCTTCAGCAAACTCGGCTAAAACTTTTGCACCAATCTCTTTATGGGTGATCATACGCCCTTTAAAGCGAATGGATACCTTAACTTTATTTCCTTTTTCAAGGAACTTGCGTGCATTGCGAAGTTTTGTGTCAAAGTCACCCTTGTCAATAGTTGGACTCAGACGAACTTCTTTCACAGTAACAACACTTTGTTTTTTACGTTGTTCTTTTTGCTTTTTCTGGTACTCAAATTTGAACTTACCGTAGTCCATAATTTTAGCAACAGGCGGTTTTGCTTGGGGTTGAATCAATACTAAGTCAACATTTGCACTATCAGCCAATGCTTGCGCTTCGCTGAGTGGCTTGATGCCTAGCTGTTCTCCCTCAAGACCGATCAAGCGAACTTCACGTACACGAATTTCATCATTGATGAATAAGTCTTGCTTTGCTATGGTTTTCACCTCTTTTTTATTATTAGAGAAAAACAATAGCGGACTCGTAATAATACAAGCCCGCACGTTATGATAGCGTTTCTTAGAAACTTTTCATCCGTAGGGCCAGGCAACTTGATGTCACAAGGCGAGAAGCTCTCACTTCTGCTTTTCTCAACTTTTATATGATACCAAGTTTTCTATTCCTTGTCAAGATAAAAAGTCATTTTTTCGAAAAACTTTCTGTTTTCTTCTTGATTTTTCCGCATCAAAAAGAGAGAACCATTCCGGTTCCCTCTCTATGTTAGTTTTTACTTATTTTCCCTATAGGAAAGCTAGGATCTATTAAAAAATTCTTTTTTCTGTGAACTTCCCCATCTTTCGATAAATAGAATCCCCACTAACAAAAGGATAATCAGGCAAGGAAGTAAGACCAGCCCCATGCTCCAATTTAGATTGATATTATCAATCTGCTTAGGTAATCTTCCAGATAGAATCTCCACTGAACGCAAGTATGTAAAGGGAATCAGATGTGCAATACTCTGAAGAGGCTGGATCGTTTGGATACCAAACAACAAGCCAACAATCCCAATGAGTGAAAGAAAGAGGACAGGCATTTTTTGCTTGAAAAAGTAAGCAATCAAGTAGACGACTTCCACAATGACGATAAAGGCTAAGAAAGCTAAGAGCAAGCTAGGAAATAACACATCTTGTATCTTTCCAATAGTTACCTCTTGATTCGTTAAGCTATAGAACGGGTATGGATAATCTAACTGTCCAAAACCTCTTATCAGACTTCCCACTAGAAAAGAAAATCCACAGATTCCGATAAACAGCACGGTTACATAACTCACCCCAACTCCAAGAGAGGACATGGCAAATGTCGCTTTTGAAAAAGGATATAACTGAGCTGTATCGAGATTATTTTGATATCTTTCTGCGAACAGTTGTGTTAGCATAAAAATAATACCAATCACAAACAAGCTTGGGATGATAACCTCTAAAATCCAGACAATCTGATCAATCCCGTGGGTCGGAAACTCCAAAGTATGTGCTTTTATGTTCAAGGGATACAGGGCTTGGTAAATCTTCCGTTCGCGGTCAACCCCCATTTTTAGTCCAGAGCTAGCAGTTGGGTCATTTGATACAAATTCATAATTCTTCTCTTCATCTTGCCACTGCAAATAATAGGCTTCTTTCCAGCGCCCTTCTTTTAATAAATTCAGAATTTCTGTCTTTCGCTTCAAAAGATCTTTTTGCGATTCTAAATTACTTTTAGCAAACTGGTATTCCTCCGAGCTGGTGTCAGACATTTGGGAGAGTTTCTCTTCATTTTCATTGATAGCCCTCTCGTTGGCTGCAATGCGACTTTCCAACCTGCTCTCCAAGCTGTGTGAGTTTGCAGTCTGACTATTTAAATAAAAGGTAACACCGAGTACAGATGCAAATAAAAGTAAGATAATCCAGTTTAAACGACTTTTGAAAACTTTCTTTAACAAAAATAGGCTAATATCTTTCATAACGGAACCTCTTCTATCTGCCCCTGATGAATGGTTACCATGCTATCGCAAATCTCCACTAACTCCTCTTTGTAGTGGGAACTCAAAAGAACCATCTGTTCTTGTCTATTGATTTGTGCCAGTCTATCAAAAAACTTCTGTCGATAATACTCGTCTAAGCCATTTGTAATCTCATCCATGAGCCAGCATTTCGCCTGACTAAGGAAATACATAGCAATTACCAAGCGTTGCTTCATCCCTAAGGAATACTTGCGGATGGGAAGACTGATATAGTCAGACATTTCCCAATAGGCGATTTCGTCCCCCAAGTTTAGGTCTGACTTCCAGATGTTTTTTATGAGACGAAGGTAGTCCATCCCACTTAAGTTTCCATCCAGCCATTCAACGCTCTCATAATAAAACAAAGAAGGAGGGGCTGTGATATGTCCACTACTGAGGGGAAGCAGCTTGCTAATAGCACGGAACAGGGTCGTCTTTCCAGAGCCATTGATAGCAAGAAGACCATAAATCCTACCCTTTTTAAAGGTGAAATCAACATCTTGCAAGATGACTTGTCGCGTTTTTAAGGTAACATGAGTAAGATTTAACATATCCAGCCCTCCTTTTTCTCACTCTTTAAGGATTAATAGCCTCCGCTGAAGAGGTTTACGATCTCATAACGAGCATAGTTCCAGCCTCCGCCAACTTTATACTCAGAATAGCTGTAATAATGAGACCATTCCGGAATGTTCTTATATCTATATCCATGGAAATTCATACTAGAGTCATAGTAGGGATTATAATCATACCGATAACTTTTAAGAACGCTTTTAGCAGATACAGTAGACTGAAAAAGACCAAGTGATAACAAACTAGCTAATAAAACGACTATTGCTGATTTTTTCATGGTTTTCACCTCACTAATATATTTACTTTCGAAAGCGCTTTAATTATATCATTTTTCCCTGTATTATGCAACAGATTTTTAGTTTATTTCACTAATATACAACACTTTTCTTCCTAACGAACGCTTTCCATTTGCCAACTTTTCCATCCTTTAAAGCGAATGGCTCCTTGCTGGTCAGTTCTGTAAATCTTACTCTTGATACTTTCCATTCGTGTCAAGGATTCCTGATGGGGGAGTTTCGCACGATTGTTTTTTCCAACTGAGATGAGAGTAATTTCTGGTTTGATTTTTTCTAGGAAAGTTGGATTTGATGAGGTTTTAGCACCATGTTGGCTTGCTTTCAAGACATCCACCTCTAGGTCAGGATAATGCTTCAACAAGTCCTTCTCTCTTTTTTCCTCCAAATTTCCTGTGAAGAGAAAGTGCTTATCTAAGAGTTCTCCATAAAGAACCAAAGAATCATCACGATCCCCATCTCCAATCTGCCTTGGAGATAGGACTTCTAACTGACTTCCAAAAATCGAAAAATTATCCCCCTCTGTCACACTGCGCACCTTAGTTTGACTTGCTTCTAATTCTGCCACAAAATCCTTCTGTGTCAGACTTCCTTTTGATACTAAAATCTCTCCAACATGGAAAGCCTTGGTCACCTCCAGCAAATCGCCAACATGCTCCTTGTCTGTATTGGTCAAAATCAGCTGGTCAATCTTATCTACTCCTCGACTTTTAAGATAGGGAATCAAAGTTCTCTGGGCATTGCTGGTCGTCGCCTTTTCCTGCCAAGCTTGTATTTTCTTGTCAGATTCTGCTTTACCTCCTACATCTATGAGAATAGTTTTACCAGTTACATCCCGTAGGAAAATACTCTCCCCTTGCCCAACATCTAGCATGGTAATTTCATTTTCAAGTGGATGCTTGGTCAGGAAAAAGAGCCCCACAATAAAGAGAATGACTCCTGCTATTCTTTTAATATTTTTCCTAAAATCATAGACTAAAGCTAATGAAACTAAGAGAAGAATCAAAAACCACGCATTGGGTTGACCAAAGACCAGGGGCCTACTTGCCAGCTGCGATACCAAGCGAATGATACACTCCAACCACTCAAAGACAAAGTTAAACTGAGTGACTGGGTAAACAAAAGACAGAATGAATAAGATGGACAAAAGCGGTAAGAATACCAAGTCAAACAGAAAAGAAAAGACAAAGGTCAAAAGGATGGACCAAGGCTGAAATTCTGCAAAATAAAAGGATAGAATGGGCAATATTCCCAAAGAAATGACCAAACTTTCTCTGGCAACAGCCTTGAGTCCCTCCCCTTCTTTACTAGTCATGGTCAAGATAAAAGCGTAAGCGCAGGACAAGACCCCTCCTGCTGTCAAGAAAAAGTTGGGCATGATGATAAAGAGGACAAGGACCGTCAAGGCAAAATTATCCAAACCCTTGTAGCCATGTTGGGCCAGTAACTTTTGCAAGAGACTGCGAATGACCGATGCTGAAAATCCTGTCAGACCTGCATAGATAAGAGAAAAGGGATAAGTTAGCCACTTCAACTTTTCTTGGGTCAAGCCCAATCGCAAGAGGAGTTTCTTAAAGGCATCCATAAAGAAGCCCACTTGCATACCCGACAAGGCAAAGAGATGGATAATTCCAAGACTGGAATAGAGCTCATTCATCTCCTCGAAGTCCGTATCTAGATGTCCTAATAACAGCCCTGTCATATAGTTGCGCATAGGGTCTGGAAAGTGCGCCTTGATCCAAACTACAGCCTTTCGACGTATACTAGACAGATTTTCTCCTATATCCCAACTGCTAACCTGTTTCATTGACTGGATACTCTTGATAGTCAGTGTCTGGTAAATCCCTTGAGTTTTCAGATAGGCTTGGTAGTCAAAGCCACCAAAATTCCTCTGACCTTCAGGTTCAGAAACTTTCCCTTCTAGCTCTATCTCGTGAAGATCTGTCAAGGCTTGAAAGTGCTCTTTCTCCTCCTCGGACTGGAGTTTATAGTAAACTTGGAAGGTACGGCCGTCAGCCTTGCCCCGAAAGGACAGACTATCTCCATTGACTTTGATAGTATCTGGTAAAATCCGTACCCTCTCAACAGAATCCACTAGGTTTTGACTAGCTTGTGTCTGTTGCCAGTTTTGAAACAAAAACCAAAATCCAAAAACTCCACAAATCGCTAGAACTTTACTAGCCAATTTCCAAGGAAATTGGAAAAAGAGACAGATGAGTAGAAAAACAAAGCCTAGTAAAGCAAGATATGATACTGAGAAAATGGCATAGTAGAGCCAGAGCAACAGAAAGCTCAGATAGATTAGGGGGATAGGGAAATTCTTAATCCACTGTAACATAGTCTTTTAGCTTTTCTATGGTCTTAGCGCCAATACCAGAGACCTTCTTTAATTCATCTACCGACTTGAACTTGCCATTTGCCTCACGATGGTCGATAATATCCTGAGCTCGTTTTCCTCCCAAGCCTTTGACTTGCTTGAGTTCTTCCAGGCTAGCTTTATTGAGATTGACCTTCTTTTCTTTACTTGTCGAAGGAGACGTTCCAGAGGCAGCCTGCTGACTAGCCGCTTCTTCTTCTCCCTTAGTTGGAACATAGACAAGAGCCTCGTCACTGATTTTCTGAGCGAGATTGAGCAACTTACTATCTGCCTCCTCTGTCAATCCACCTGCCTTCTGAACGGCATCATGAACCCGACTCCCTACTGGTAAGTCATAAAGCCCTGGCGATTTGACAGCACCCTTGACATCTACTGTTATTAGATCTTGTTCAGAAGACTCTTCCTTTTCTTCCTTTTTCACTTCTTTTTCAGACGATGAATCCTTTGAAACGGCCGAAACTTCAGCTTGCAAGTTTGTTTCTTTCACAGATGTTTGTGAAGTTGGCTTTAGTAGGAAAAATCCGCCCAAGGTCAAACCTAAACCAGCACAAATGACAATGATTTTATACTCTTTGATTTTCTCGATAATTGCTTCCATATTTTCTCCTCTCTTAAATTATTCGTAAGAGAAAGAAAAAAACAGCTGAAAAATCTTTTCACCTGCTTACTTATTTGCAAAATAGTCTTCCTTAGTCAAGACATAATGAACTCTTGTGATCATTCGACCTGGTTCTTTGCTATCCATTCTGGCATAGGGTTCTTCGTGGGAAAAATGCATACCTGATTTCTCCATGACCTTTCCTGACGCGGGATTAGCCTTGTCGTGAAGAGCGGTCAACTTGTTCATTCCAATCTTCTCAAAAGCCAGCTCAATCACAGCACGATTGGCTTCTGTTGTCAATCCTTGATTCCAATACTTTTTATTGATAATGTAGCCAATAGCTGCCTTCTTAAGAACAGTATCAATCTTGTGCAAGTCAATGGTTCCGATAAACTGACCATTGCTTTTTAGTTCGATTCCCCAACGGCCCAAGGGATTAGCCAAGTAGAACTGAGCGATGTTGTTCTTGGTTTCTTCTATGCTTTGATTTGTTGGAAAAGTATAGCGTGTATTTTCTCTGTCTGAGGCATACTCAAACATAGCTTCTGCATCGTCCAAGGTTACAGGTCGAAGCAATAAACGCTCCGTTTCTATAGATGGATACTGGGCAAATTTCACAAATATTGATTCCATACTTTTTCCTCCATTAGAGCTTGATTCTCACTAGTCTAGCATAAATAGATTTGGATGACAAGTTTTTCTTGATTTTTGAAGCGGTTTCATATACAATAAAACCATCACATTTCTGATTTATGAACTGAAATGTGACAACTAAAACAAGACCGTCAATTGAAAGGTAGGTTATCTCTATGTTAATCGGAATCCCAAAAGAAATTAAAAATAACGAAAACCGTGTTGCCCTCACTCCTGCTGGCGTCCACAGTTTAATCAGCCGTGGACATCGTGTCCTCATCGAAAGAAATGCTGGTCTCGGTTCAGGATTTACTGATGCAGACTATCAAAAGCAAGGAGCTGAGATTGTCGCTACTGCTGCTGAATCCTGGGCTGCCGAGTTAGTCGTGAAAGTAAAAGAACCACTAGCTTCTGAATATGGTTATTTGCGCGACGACCTTCTTCTCTTCACCTACTTGCACATGGCCGCTGCACCAGAATTAGCAGATGCTATGTTAGCAGCCAAAACAACAGGAATTGCCTATGAAACTGTTCGTGACAATCAAGGACAACTACCACTCCTCGTTCCTATGAGTGAGGTTGCAGGTCGTATGGCTGTTCAAATCGGAGCTCACTTCCTTACTAAGCAAGCTGGTGGCTCTGGTGTCCTACTTGGTGGTGTACCAGGTGTTCCAAAAGGAAAAGTAACCATTATCGGTGGCGGTGTTGTCGGGACACATGCTGCCCGCATTGCCCTTGGTCTTGGTGCTCAAGTGACTATTTTAGATATCAGCGCTAAGCGTCTCTCGGTTCTAGAAGAAGTCTTTGGAAACCAAATTCAAACTCTTATGTCTAATTCATTCAACATCGAAGCAAGTGTGAGAGATGCTGATGTAGTGATTGGTGCAGTTCTCATCCCTGGTGCCAAAGCACCAAAATTGGTGACAGATGAGATGGTCAAACAAATGCGTCCAGGCTCTGTCATCGTTGATGTTGCCGTTGACCAAGGTGGCGTTATCGAGACAGCTGACCGTGTGACAACGCACGATGAACCTGTCTATGAAAAATACGGTGTTCTCCACTATGCCGTTGCCAATATCCCTGGTGCGGTTTCCCGTACTTCTACTATCGCCCTAACCAATGTCACTCTTCCTTATATCGAAGCTCTGGCTGGCAAAGGATTCGCACAAGCAATTGCTGAAGATGAAGGCTTACGTCAAGGTGTGACCACTTATAAAGGTTACTTAACTAGCCTACCAGTTGCCGAAGGGCTCGATAAAGAGCACACGTCTATCGACGAACTTGTTTAAAGCTAGACACTCATTAAAAAAGAGCAGTCCAAATCTGAACTGCTCTTTTGCTATTCTGTTTCTTGGTTCTTTTCTTCAACCTTAACTGAAGCTGGTTCATAAGCTCGTATAATTTGAGCGACAACCGGATGGCGAACCACATCCTTGGCTGAAAAATGAACAAAGTCAATTTGGTGAATGTTCTTAAGCTTTTCTTGGGCATCAATCAAACCGGACTTGACATTGCGAGGTAGGTCAATCTGACTGATATCTCCATTGACAATCATCTTCGAATTAAAGCCTAAACGAGTCAGGAACATCTTCATCTGCATGATGGTCGTATTTTGTGCCTCATCTAAAATGACAAAAGCATCATCCAAGGTCCGACCACGCATATAGGCAAGGGGCGCGATTTCGATAATTTCACGCTCCATGAGACGGGTCGTTTGGTCTTTGCCGAGAATCTGATACAAGGCATCGTAAACTGGTCGAAGATAAGGATCCACCTTCTCCTTGAGATCACCTGGAAGAAATCCTAGACTCTCACCTGCTTCCACTGCTGGACGAGTAAGGATAATCCGCTTGACCTGCCCGCGTTTAAGAGCTGTCACTGCCAAGGTCACTGCAAGAAAGGTCTTCCCAGTCCCTGCAGGTCCGATTCCAAAGGTCACATCATGCTGTTTGACACTGTCCACATAAAGCTTTTGACCCAAGGTTTTGACACGGATCGGCTTCCCTGTATTGTCCTTAATGATTTCTTCTTCGTAAAGGGCGACAAACTTGTCAATTTCATCGTTTTTGACCATACTAATCGCAGTCACCACATCTGGTGTGCCAACCGTCATTCCACGATTTACCAAGACCATCAATGCTTGGATAACCTGACGGGCTTCCTCACAGGCAGACTCTTCTCCCAAAACCTGGACAATCTCCGTACGGGCATGAATCACCACATCGAGCTCTTCTTCCATCAAACGAAGATGGCGCTCATTGGAACCAAAAAGATGGAACAAGTCATCTGGATGACTCAGTTGAATGTCTATTGAATGTTCCTTCAAATAAAGAACCTCTCTAATCCGTTTATTTCTTTTTATTATAGCAAAGAGAACAATAAAATACTAGCCTCATCTCATTGTCTCTAGTGTTCTAAGTATTCTTGCCAGATAGCGTCAAAGTCACCTAGGTTAAAAGAGAAACTGGCATGCTCCTCCAAAAAGCGACTCACCTCATCAAAATCATCTGTGTGTTTTGGAAAAGCCGACTCCTCAAAAGCGAGGTCTGCCAAGATAGCTTTAGGACTGTTACTTTTAGGATTGCGCTCAGTCATGAGCCAAGTGTAAAATGATTTTCTCAATTCTTTCTCCTATCAAGAGTTTTTTGATGACACTTTTCTGATTCTTGAAAATTACTGGACTTGGCCTCTGAAACGTAGTGGTTTATAAAATCTGTTTTCGCATCTGTATAGCCGTCTCGATTGTGTTCAAATTTTTTCCACAAACTTAGTTTTAATTCCTGATACGCTTGGGCAATATCTGGATGCTGGCAGAGATAATCTCTAAAATAAATCTCGTCATGATCTCCCGTCATTCGCAAATGTAAATGAAAAACTTTCTCAGCAAATCCCTGCTCTGTATAGCCTTTATTTAGCAAAATCCTGTTAGGACTTTCCGACATCACTAGCCAACCATTCTTCACCAATAAATCCCTAACTCTTGCTAGATCCTCTATTCTACCTACTTCTAACAGAATATCAACGATATTTTTGGCCCAAATATTAGGGATAGCAGTGCTACCGATATGTTCTATTCTTTTAATAACATTTGCACCCAATATTTTTTTCAGACTTGTTTTTTCCGATTCATACCAGTCTTTCCACTCTGACTTGTGCTCTACTAGAAAAATAGGAAAAAGTTGCCAGAGTTCCTCTAAACTCATTTCTTCAAGTTTCTTTTTCATTTCTATAAGACCTAAATCAACTCTGTACCAAACTGGTCTTGCTTGATTTTGCCAGCCTTCATCAAGCCACCGAGTGCTTTCTTGAACTGACCTTTAGAAATGCCAAAGGTCGCCTTGATGTCCTCAGGGGATGACTTATCATTCAAGGTCATAAAACCGCCATTGCTTTCCAAGTAGGTCAAAATCATCTGAGCATCATTTTCCAACATCTCAAAAGAACGTGGTTTGAGGGATAGGTTCAAGGTACGGTCCACTTCACGGAAACCGATGACACGCGCATCTAACACTTGCCCCAAACGTGGCTCTGCGTAGCGCTCACTTGGGTGAATGAAACCAAGCATGTTATTCTCTGGCAGATAGACAAAGGTCCCTGACAGCTTAAGACGGTATACAATGGCTGGCCAGTTTTGGTTCTGCATGTTGTTGTAGGCAGGACGAGCCAGACGTTGGAAGTCTTCCTGATACGCCAAAAGTCCCCAGATTCGGTCTTTCTTATCCACTTCAAGACGGATGTAAAGTTTATCACCTTTCTTAGGCCAGAGTTCCTTGAGCTCAGGGAGGATATCGAGTGACACAACGATTTCCTTATCAGGTAGACCGGTATCGACAAAGACACCCAAGTCCTTGCGAACTTCTGTTACGGTTCCCCAACCAAATTGGTCCTGAGTGGCAGTCACTTCTAGAGTGGTCAAGCGGAGTTTTTGCTTCATATCCGTGTAGGCAAAACCTTTGACCGAATCCCCTACCGTATGCTGACCTTCTTCCTTGGCAAGAGCATAGGTCTGACCATCCTTTTGCACAAAGTAAAAACGGTCATTTTCATCGATGATGAGTCCAACGATAAAACTTGCAAGATTTGTATTCATATTTCCTTCTTTCGAATAAAACTCAGCCAGCAATGCCAACTGAGTTTTTCTGTTTATTTTTAGACTTCCAAGATTTCTTTTTCTTTATTGGCAGTCATGTCGTCGATGTGTTTCACAGCGTCGTCTGTTACTTTTTGAATATCTTTTTCAAGAGTCTTCAATTCGTCTTCAGTAATTTCTTTTGCTTTTTCTTGCTTTTTAGCTTCGTCCATAGCGTCGCGACGGATATTGCGGACAGCCACTTTAGCATTCTCACCGACCTTCTTCACTTCTTTGGCAAGGTCACGACGAGTCTCTTCTGTAAGAGCAGGGATAACCAAGCGGATCACAGAACCGTCATTAGCTGGTGTGATACCAAGGTCAGAAGCGTTCAAGGCACGTTCGATGTCTTTCAATGAAGACTTGTCAAATGGTGTTACCAACAAGACACGCGCTTCTGGAATGGTAATTGAAGCGATTTGGTTAAGAGGAGTTTCGACTCCGTAGTATTCTACGTGGATACGGTCTAGCAAGCTTGCGTTGGCACGACCGGCACGGATACCACCAAATTCACGAGCAAGTGATTGGTGAGACTGGGTCATTCTCTCTTTAGCTTTTTCTACAATTGCATTAGCCATAATTTTCTTATTCCTTTTCTTCGATATTGTTTGAAACTGTTGTTCCGATATTTTCACCAAATACGACACGTTTGATGTTGCCTGGTTGGTTCATATTGAAGACAACCAAGTCAATGTCGTTGTCCATAGAGAGGGTTGAAGCAGTTGAGTCCATGATACGAAGACCTTTATTGATAACGTCACGGTGGGTCAATTCTTCAAACTTAACGGCTGTCTTATCTTTCTTAGGATCGGCATTGTAAACACCATCAACACCGTTTTTAGCCATTAGAATGGCATCTGCTTCGATTTCAGCTGCACGAAGGGCTGCTGTTGTATCTGTTGAGAAGTAAGGTGAACCAATACCAGCACCAAAGATAACGATGCGGCCTTTTTCAAGGTGGCGAAGAGCACGTCCACGTACATAAGGCTCTGCCACTTGTTGCATAGCAATGGCTGTTTGTACACGCGTATCGACACCAACTTGTTGCAATGAATCTGCCATCACAAGAGCATTCATCACGGTCCCAAGCATTCCAGTGTAATCGGCCTGAACGCGGTCCATTCCTGCTTCTGCAGCAGGTTCCCCACGCCAGAGATTTCCTCCACCAATAACAAGGGCAATTTCGATACCTAAACTATGAACTTCTTGAATCTCTTTTGCGATTGTTTGAACTGTTTGGATATCAATCCCTACGCCACGTTCACCGGCAAGGGCTTCACCTGATAACTTGATTAAAATACGTTTATACTTGGGATTCGCCATTTTTACTCTCCTTTTTTTATCCTACCTATTTTATCACAATTTCTAAGATTTTTATAGTATCATGAGCAATTCTTTCAAAAAAATTAAACCGTTAAAAATTCCTCTAAGTCGGTAAGAGCACGCTCTGCAATTTTTTCATAACGAGCTTTTTTATCACGGATACGCTCGCCTTCCAATTCCTTGATAATCCCAAAATTGACATTCATTGGTTGGAAATGTTTGCTATCAGCGTGAGTGATGTAATGAGCTAGACTTCCGATCGCTGTGGTCTCTGGGAAGATAGCTTCACTTTCACCCTTGAAGAGTCGAGCCGCGTTAATACCTGCAACTAATCCTGAAGCTGCTGACTCAACATAGCCTTCCACACCCGTCATTTGACCAGCAAAGAAGAGGTTGGGCTGTTTCTTAGAACGATAGGTTTGCTCGAGAAGATTTGGTGAATCCATGTAAGAATTGCGGTGCATGACCCCATAACGAACAAACTCCGCATTTTCAAGACCTGGAATCATTTGGAAGACACGCTTTTGTTCTCCCCATTTGAGGTGGGTCTGGAAACCGACGATATTGTAGAGGCTACCAGCCGCATTGTCCTGACGAAGTTGAACAACTGCATAAGGGGTTTTAAATTCGCCATCACGAGGTCCTGTGTAGTCTTCTGGATACTCCAAACCGACTGGCTTCATCGGACCATAAAGCATGGTTTTAATGCCACGCTTAGCCATGACTTCGATAGGCATACAACCTTCAAAGTACTTTTCTTTTTCAAACGAATTGAGCGGTGCTTCTTCCGCATTGACCAAGGCTTCATGGAAATCCATAAACTCTTGTTTGGTCATTGGAGCGTTGAGGTAGGCTGCTTCTCCCTTATCATAACGAGACTTGAGATAGACCTTGCTCATATCGATGGTGTTAACGTCGATAATCGGCGCCGCCGCATCGTAGAAATAGAATCCATCCCCATCATTAAGGGCATGAATCTTTTCAGCTAGGGCATCGCTGGTCAAAGGACCAGTAGCGACAACCGTAATAACATCCGTCGGCAATTCTGTAATTTCATCACGAACCACTTCAATCAAGGGATGATTGGCCACTTTTTCAGTCACCATTTGAGAGAAACCATCACGGTCCACCGCAAGGGCTCCGCCTGCAGGAACACGTGTAGCTTCTGCTGATTCCAAGATAACAGAACCCAAGCGACGCATTTCTTCCTTGAGAAGGCCAACTGCATTGGTCAAAGCATCCCCACGTAAGGAATTGGAACAAACCAATTCAGCAAAATTATCTGTTTTGTGCTGAGGTGTTGACTTGACACCACGCATTTCATAGAGTTTAACTGGAATACCACGTTCTGCGATTTGGTAGGCTGCTTCAGAACCTGCCAAACCTGCTCCGATAACATTGATATAAGATTGAGACACGACACTAATACCTCTTTGGGTGGAAACCAAGTCCAAATAAAAACAAGCTACTAGACTATTTGACACCCACAAATCTTTCTAAATTTTCTTTTACTAGTATAACAAAAAAAGGGAAGAAGGCAAACTTCCCTGTTTAATCACTTTCTTGATTTTCTTCCCAGTCGTGGTAGGCAGCGTAAAGCTGGCTTTTATTCCACTGATATATCTTTGCGACTTCCTTAATGGCTTGATTTTTCTTCATGCCTTGCTGGATACGAGATTGGATTTCTGAAAACAAGTCCTCCTCGTCCTTTTCCTCCACATCCTGACTGGCACCCTCAATGATGAGAAGGCATTCGCCCTTGAGTGGCGTTTCAGCGATGCCTTCTAGCAGCTCTGAAATCTTTCCTCGTTGGTATTCTTCATAGATTTTAGTCAATTCCCTGACCAAGACTACCGAGCGGTCACCGTAGACTTCTAGCATATTTTCCAATGTATCTGCCACACGATGAGGTGATTCATAGAAAATTTGTGTTTCAGGATAGTCTTTTTTTGAGTCGAGAAATTGCTTTTGCTGGCCTGATTTTCTTGGTAAAAAGCCGTAAAAAATATGTGGTTGCGGCGCTAGGCCACTGGCAATCAAGGCAGAAATCCCTGCAGAGGCACCCGGAACGGTAACAACTGCGATTTCTTCCTCAATAGCTGCCTTGACCAAATCATGACCAGGGTCCGAGATACTAGGCAGACCCGCATCGGATACCTGAGCAATACTTTGCCCTGCTTTCAGAAAACCAATCAAATCAGGAATCTTTTCCTTGGCATTATGCTCATGAAAACTAATCTGCTTGGTCGAAATGTCAAAATGCTTGAGCAAAAGACCGGTATTGCGCGTGTCCTCAGCCGCAATCCAGTCCACCTCTTTTAGAGTCTGGATGGCACGAAAGGTCATGTCATCTAGATTGCCAATCGGCGTTGCTACTAGGTAAAGCTTGCCATAGGGAGTTTGCCCCTTAAAACTTTTTTGAATCTGCATGCTTACTCCCTGTATAACAACTCGTCACAGAACATACATTCCTCGTCCTGTTCTCGACGTTGTCCGTAAAAATCATTACATACGTGAAAACCGTCTTTATAAATCCGACGGACGCTTTCACGAACATGCTTGGCTTTGACGGGAGTATCTGCTTCCACCTCGCCCAAGCGTTCGCGCAACTTACTATTTTCCAAGCGAAGAGCTGTATTTTCCTCTACTAGGCTCTTGAGATTTTTCTTGATGGCTTCCACATCGGCCAAGGTCACCAATAACTGTTGAGAAAAATCGTCTAGCGCATCAAATAATTCTTTTTTGTCCATAAACCAGCCCTTTCCTTTCTTTATCCTTCATTGAGTTTATATTTCTTTCAAGACCAGATATTCCATGGCATTTTGAAAGCTGACATTGGCCTGCCACATTTTTCTAGCTTCTAGCAAATCTTGTAGAATCTGTCGAATTCTTGCTTGCAAGAGGTCCTGTCCACAGAGCACTTCAAGGATTCGCAAGACCTGATCTTGTTTTTCCTTGTCATCTGCCAAGCTGGCTAATTTTGCAACTTGCAAATAACTCTCTTTTTTCTTAGCTAATAACCAGGTCAGCAGGCGTTCACTCTCATCCACCAAGGTCCAAAAACTTGCCTGATTTGCCAACTTTTCAGCTTCAGCTAGCGATTGAGCCAACTGGGCTAAAAGAGTCGCTTTTTTCTTGACCAGACCTGCTTGTTCTAATTGATGGATGAGCTTTTCTTCTTGCTTTTTAAAGTGGAAAATCTGGGTCCGACTACGGATTGTCGGCAAGATTTTTTCCTCATCACTAGTTAAGAAAAAAATGTAAACTTCACTCTGAGGTTCTTCTATGACCTTGAGCAGAGAGTTGGCTGCGTTGGGATGCATTTTCTCCGCCTGCTCGATAATAAAAACCTGTTGCTGGCTTTCAATCCCTGCTTGGGAAAACTGCCCCACCAATTCTCGAATGCGTTCTGTCTTGATGACCTGATTGACTGGCTTAATCAAGGTAACATCGGGAAATTCGTCCATCTCAATCAGCTTGCAGTTTCGGCATTTCTCACATGGTAGAACGCCTACTTTATCCGTACAAAAGAGGCTCTTAGCCAAAAACTGCGCCATTTCCAAGCTTCCAAAGAAACCTGAAAAGAGATAGGCGTGATTGAGCTGGTCTTGTTCTAGGATACGGACAAAGCGGTCAAACTGGTCTGGCTGCCAAGCCTTTAGTTGATCTTGTTTCATTTATCCAAGCCCATTCTGTCAAATAAGACAGCCTTGGTCGTTTCCACAACTTGCTCCAAAGGAAGACTAGCATCAATCTTGACAATGCGATTTCCTTCTTTGTCCAGAAGAGAAAGGTAGCCTTGACGGACTTTTTTATGCAAGTCCAACCCTTCCAAGTCCAAACGATTGACCTCCCGGTCACTATTAGCAGCAATGCGAGCCAGTCCCTCTTCCACCTCAATGTCAAAATAAAGTGTCAAATCGGGTTTGAGGCCATCTGTAGCAAAATGATTGAGCCAGTCAATGGCTTCAATGTCCAAGCCACGACCAAATCCCTGATAAGCAACAGAACTATCGATGAAGCGGTCCATAATGACCAACTTGCCAGCTTCAAGGGCTGGAAGAACTTTTTCCACCAAATGCTGTCTGCGACTGGCGATATAGAGAAGGAGTTCTGTCTTAGCATCCATCTGAGTATGACTTGGATCTAAAATCACTTCCCGAATCTTCTCCCCAATCAAGACTCCGCCTGGCTCACGGGTCGTCAGCACCTCTACTCCGTTTTCCTCTAAAATTGGGAGTAGAGCCTCTAAAACACTGGTCTTGCCTGCTCCCTCTGGTCCCTCAAGAGAGACTAAAAATCCTTTTGACATGTCTAACTCATTTCTTTTTTACTACCTTCTATTCTATCAAAAAAATAGGTTTTTGTGACAATCTTTTTGTCTTCTCATTTCATGCACCATAAAAGAGGCAGTCAAAGCCACCTCTTATTTACCTAGTTCTTGTGTTCGTTTGTAAGCTTGACCAACTGCATCCATGACCGTTCCCCGAAAAGCATGCGCTTCTAAGCTCGCTACACCAGCGATAGTCGAACCGCCTGGGCTACAAACTTGGTCTTTCAATACTCCAGGATGCTCTTGGCTTTCTAGGACCAATTGTCCAGCGCCGACAACTGTTTGAGCCGCCATTTTCAATGCCGTTTCTCGTGGCAATCCTGTCTGTACACCCGCATCTGCTAAGGCCTCAATAAAGAGATAGACAAATGCCGGCCCACAACCTGCAAGACCTGTCGCTGCATCAATTAAGCTTTCCCCAAGTTCAACAAAGAGACCTGCCTTGGCTAACAGCTTACAAAAGAGCTCACTGTCCTCAGCCCTGCAATTAGGAGACAAGGCATAACTAATCACTCCTTGCCCGATAGAAGCAGGGGTATTTGGCATCATACGAATAATTCGATGTTGACTTGGGATAAGACTTGCTAGTTTTTCTAAAGTCAATCCAGCTGCCATGGAAATCAAAAGAAGACTCTCTCGTTTTTCAAGAATGGTCTGATAGTGAGAAAGCAGTTCAGAAAACTGAGCAGGCTTAACTCCTAGAAAAATCACACCTGCTTCTGCGAAGATTTCGTCATTGCTGGAAGCCTGACCACCAAAGTTAGCAATGAAAGCATCTACTTTTGCTTGACTACGATTGGCAAGGAGAATCTGAGCACCCGACTTGGCCTGCAAAACAGCCTTAGCCAAGCTAGCACCCATATTCCCCAAACCGATAAATCCAATCTTCATCTCTTACTCCCTTATCTGTCCGTCACCAGTAACCACATACTTGTAGCTGGTCAACTCTTTCAAGCCCATAGGCCCACGCGCATGCAGTTTCTGAGTAGAAATCCCCATCTCACATCCAAGTCCAAACTGGCCCCCGTCAGTGAAACGCGTTGAGGCATTGACATACACCGCTGCTGAGTCCACTTGATCTGTAAAGTAAGCTGCAGCTTCAGCATTTTCCGTCACAATGGCATCCGAATGATGGGTACTGTGAGCTTCAATATGCGCAACTGCTTCTTCTAAACTGCTCACAACCTTAACCGCTAGGATATAATCTAAAAATTCGGTATTAAAGTCTTGAGCCTCAGCTGCTCGACCTGAAAGAGACTGACTTGCTTTCTCATCCAAGCGGAATTGAATTGGTTCCAATCCAGCTTCTTTACGCTCTGCAACCAGAACTTGTTCCAAGCGAGGAAGGAAGCTTGCTGCCTTGTCTTCATGAACTAGCAAGACCTCCATGGCATTGCAGACAGAAGGACGACTGGTTTTAGCATTGTTGATGATCGATAGAGCCTTGTCTTCATCGGCATCCTTGTCCACATAAACATGAACAATTCCAGTTCCTGTCTCAATAACAGGCACGATAGCATTTTCAACCACTGCATTGATCAAGCCAGCGCCTCCACGAGGAATGAGAAGGTCTAGATAACCCTTAGCCTTCATCATGGCATAGCTGCTTTCACGGCTAGTATCTTCTACTAGTTGAATCACCTCTGGATGAATGGTAGTCGTCTCCAAGCCCTTCTTTAAGGCTGTGACAATAGCATGAGCTGTTTGATAGGCATCCTTGCCACTACGAAGAACGACCGCATTGCCACTTTTGAGAGCCAAGGCAGCCGCATCAGACGTCACATTTGGACGGCTTTCATAGATAATACCAATAACCCCCATGGCCACACGCTTCTTAGTAATAACCAAGCCATTTTCAAGCTGACTTGTTTCTAGGACCTCACCAATAGGATCTGGTAAAGCAACCACTTCACGAATCCCTCTTGCCATCGCTTCTATACGTCCCGCATCCAAATAAAGACGGTCTAGCAAAACATCTGAGATTTTTCCCTTGGCCGCTTCCATATCGAGGGCATTGGCCTCTAAAATCTCCTCAGTAGCCGCCACTAAGTGATCAGCCATAGCTAGCAAGGCTTGGTTTTTCACTGCTTCGCTGGCAGTATTGATAGATTTCTTAACAGCCTGTACCTGTTCAAATTGTTCTTGTGTACTTACCATCGTTCACCTCTAAAATTCTGTAAAGAGCAGCTGGATTTCAGGAGTAATGGAAATCCAGTCATCACGGTGAATCAAGACTCCCTTAGCTTTTTGAGAACGGAGCATATCTTCTAGGGCTGAGACACCAAATTGGACACGTCCCTTTCCAAGAGATTGACCTGTTTCTTTATCTGCTACTGTTACAATATCGTGGTAAGAGAAGTTTCCTTCCACTTCTACCACACCCGATAAAAGGAGACTTTTCCCGTTTTTTGAAAGTGCCTCTGCAGCTCCACCATCTACCCAAATCGTTCCCTGACTTTGAGCATAGAAGGCCAGCCATTGTTTCTGGGTACGAAGTCCCTTCTCTTGCGCAACAAAGAAGGAACCATCCTTGGTCTCCTCCGTTGCCTCAATCAAGGCATCTGATTTCAAGGAGGAGCAAATATAGACTGGCACACCTGACTCCGTAGCAATCGTAGCAGCCTTGATTTTGGTCAGCATACCCCCAGTACCATTAGACGAACCTGCTCCACTAGCCATATCAATAATCTCACGATTGATAGTCTCGATTTTCTCCAAACGTTTGGCTGTTGGATCTGAGTTGGGATTTCCAGTATAGAGACCGTCCACATCAGTCAAGAGAACTAAAAGGTCCGCTTGGACCATAGCCGCTACCTGGGCACTCAGAGTGTCATTATCACCCACCTTGAGTTCGTCAATGACGACACTATCATTTTCATTGATAATGGGAATTGCACCACGATGAAGCAATACAGACAAGGCCTGATGGGCGTTCTTATAGCGACGTTTATCTACAAAATCATCCTGTGTCAGCAAGATTTGTGCAGAAACGATCTGGCGCATGAGGAGGTTGGTTGTATATTCCTCCAACAAAAGTCCCTGACCAACTGCAGCCGAAGCTTGTTTATCTGCAATCTTGGTCGGACGTTTTTTAAAACCCAAAGCTCCAAATCCAGCGGCAACTGCCCCAGATGACACTAAAATCAACTCATGTCCAGCCTCATGCAGCATAGCCAATTGCTGGGTAATTGCCTTTACTTTACTCCTTGATAAACTCCCGTCTTCATTTGTCAAGGAGGAAGTCCCTACCTTAAAGACGATTCGTTTGTACTTCATATTCTCACTCCGATTCTTCATATTTATCCATTATAACATGAATACTTTAAAATAGAAAAGACTTGAAATGAAAAAGGTTGAGACAAGGCATCTCAACTCTTTTATCTATTCTCAGTTTTACGCAATCTTTCCAGCGTTTCTTTAAAAATCTCTGGAATATCTGCTGTGAATTCCAAGGTTTCACCTGTTCTCGGATGGGTAAAACCTAGAGTCTTAGCATGGAGAAACTGTCCTTGTCCTTTCAAAGTCTTACGAGGACCATAGACTTCATCACCAGCGACTGGATGGCCAATATAAGCCATATGAACACGGATTTGGTGGGTACGTCCTGTTTCCAGTTGCAACTCCACTAAGCTATAATCACCAAAACGTTCCAAAACGTGGAAACGCGTCACTGCCGGCTTCCCTTTAGCAGTCACAGCCTGTTTCTTACGGTCTTTTTCACTACGACCAATTGGCGCTTCAATCACACCACGATCATTGGGAAGATTGCCATGAACAATCGCCCAGTATTTGCGGAGAGACTTCTTGTCCTTAAGTTCTTGAGCAAGTGCTAGATGCGCCTCATCATTCTTAGCAATCATGAGGAGACCCGACGTGTCCTTGTCAATGCGGTGAACGATACCCGGCCGGAGAACACCATTGATACCTGACAAGTCCTTGATATGGTACATGAGGGCATTGACCAAGGTTCCGCTAGTATGACCAGCACTCGGATGCACCACCATCCCCTGAGGTTTGTTAACAACGGCTACATCCTCATCTTGGTAAATGATATCTAGCGGAATATCTTCAGCCACATACTCTAAAACCTCCGGTTCTGGCACATGGTAGGTGACGATATCCCCCTCTTGGACAGTGTATTTTGCTTTCTTGACTAGCCCATTAACCAAAACTTGTCCAGCCTTGATTTGTTCATTCGCGAGACTGCGTGACAATTCTGTCAGATCTGACAAAGCCTTGTCTAGACGTTGCCCACCAGTTTCAATTTTTATTTCCATTTACTTCCTCTTTAAGCATTGCAATCAATAAAACAATCACACCAACTGTCAAATAGCTGTCAGCAACATTGAAAATCGCAAAGTTGATAAAGTCTAGGTGAAACATATCCACCACAAAACCTTGACTCATTCTGTCGATAAAGTTACCCAGACCTCCCGCGATTATCAAAGTCAGTCCAAAAACTAACCAGAGAGAATCCTCCATGTGTTTATGTAGATACCAAATGGCTCCTACCATGACGACCAATGTAATGACAGCAAATAACCACTGCTGATCTTGCAGCATGGAGAAGGCTGCTCCTCTATTTTGCAGGTAGGTCAAGCTAACGAGATTGGGTATCCACGAACGCACTTCACCCAGTGGAATCTGCTGGACAACATAATTTTTGACCAACTGATCCAGCCCAATCAAAAGCAGTACAATGACTGCTACTATTCCTCTTTTTTTCATGATTTCCTCTTTTGATCAAAATATTCTTGCATAACCTCAACGAAAAGAGTCCCAGCTTGGCTAAGCTCCACCTCTTCCCGTTTGACGTAGACCATGCGATTATCTAGATTATCCTTGAGACGAATGACTGTGATGCCATTGACACTGTCACTATCTAAAAATCCTGAACCTGTCGCATAGGCATCCGTCCGCTCCAAAATACCATTCAAAGTAGCACGGTCGGTCACATTAAACATCTGCGAGCTCGCGCTGGTGTCGACAAAGTTCTCTGAATAGTATAGATACTCATCCTTTTCCTGAGTGAAACGAACTGTTGGCAGATCCGCTAAATCCTCCATGACCAATTCCTCTTTCTGTGCTAAAGGATGCCCTTCACGAAGATAAATGTGAGTCTGGAAAGGAATTAGTTCAATAACTTCTAAACCAAGCTTTTCAACCCGTTGCATGATTCCCTTTTTATTTTGGTTGTTGAGGTAGATAATCCCAATCTCACTGTGTCCTTGGGCTACTTCATCTAAGATTTGAACTGTAGTAGACTCAAAAATACGAAAGTTCTTATAATCAGGATAACGTTCTGAAAAGGCCGTAACGGTTGGTGGCAAGAAGTCATAGTGCTGGCTGGCAATGGAAAATTCATCCTTTTCTTCCTCAGGATTGGCATACTGATTTTGAAAAACATCAAAGCCTTTGACCAACTCCTGCGCTTTCTCATAAAATTCCATACCACGACGAGTCAAAAACGTTCCCGAACTCGTCCGACGGAAAATCTTAAAACCAAGCTCTTTTTCCAAATCGCGAACAGAAATAGACAGACTCGGCTGACTAACATACATCTTTTCAGCAGCTTCACGGAAAGTACCACTATTGGCAATAGCCACAACATAGCGTAATTGTTGAATGTTCATCTTTTACCCCCAACTTCTCTATCTGTTCATTATACCATATTTTAGAAGTTTTCCACCTAGGAAAAATAATGTCGCTCACAAAATTCATCTACACTAGTAACAAAAAATTGTGGGTATCAAAACAAAAAAATAGGCTCTCCGAAAACTCGGAAAGCCTTATTTAATGCTACTTAGAGCGATTATTTTGCGATTGGGTAAACAGAAACCTGCTTCTTATCGCGACCTTTACGTTCAAAGCGTACTACGCCTTCAACTTTAGCGAACAAAGTATCGTCTCCACCACGTCCAACGTTTACACCTGGGTAGATGTGTGTACCACGTTGACGGTAAAGGATTGATCCACCTGTTACAGTTTGTCCATCAGCTGCTTTAGCTCCAAGACGTTTCGCTTGTGAATCGCGTCCGTTTGATGTAGAACCTCCACCTTTTTTGTGGGCGAAAAGTTGCAAGTTGTTAAGAGTCATTTTTAACATAATGTTTTCCTCCGTGTTAGTTTTCTGTGATAACTCTGGTTTGGACGAACTCAGAAGAGTCCTCCGATAAGTTTGCCATACCTAAGAAAAATGATTCGAAGAATAACTGGGTCATTTCTCTCTGGTGTGAAGGAAGATCCGCTGGTATTTCAACCTTTAGATAGCCACCTTCATCTTCGTTTAATTCTAAGATTGGTTCGTAGCCTGCAAATTTCTCAATGGAATTGACAAAGTTAATGGCAAGCGTAGAAACCGATGCACACACGACATCTAAGCCGTATTCGCCACTTTCGGCGTGTCCAGTAATTTCCGCACTCCTCAGCTCGCCATCTTCGGCTCTCTCAAAGACTGCTTGTATCATGTGTTCTCCTTAAAATTAAGCGTTGATCGCGTTGATGACAACTTTTGTATATGGTTGACGGTGACCTTGTTTACGGTGGCTACCTTTTTTAGGTTTGTACTTGTAAGTAACAACTTTCTTTTGTTTTCCTTGTTTTTCAACAGTTCCAACTACAGTAGCTCCAGCAACAAGTGGAGTTCCGACAACAGTGTTTTCACCACCAACAAGAACAACTTCGTCAAAAGTAACTTCTTGACCAGCTTCAACGTTCAATTTTTCAACGTAGATTGCTTGACCAACTTCAACTTTAACTTGTTTTCCGCCAGTTTTAATGATTGCGTATGTGCTCATTATGCACCTCCTATGATTTTTAGGGTTTCCCCGAATTTTGTGAAGACTCGCCTAGCATCGTGGGACGAACCACTTTATACTCACTATGTGAGCAACGATGTTCGTGCGGTTGCACAGGATTGTGCATAGTCAACTCTTCAAGTATAGCATATCTTCTTTTTTCTTACAAGTAAAATCAATTAAAATTAAGCTATTTCTCTCCTTTTTTTCTCCAAGAAGCAAAAAGCATACTGAAATAAAAGATACTCATCATAAGGGGAACACCTAGAATTGTCTTCTCCTGATAATAAATCGTCAAATAAGCTGAAAAAACAACTCCGAAGACAAAACTGCTAAGCAAGCTAACAAAAATCAAGCCCTCTCGTAGGAAAGGCGTATGCTTAGTCCGGAAATAATCTCCAAAAGCCAACATGGTACGTTTAATATTCCCGGTCATAAAAGCATTATTATAGGCAATACCTGACACTTCTCCAAAAGCAGTTGTCACCAGACCCATACAAAAGGCCAAGGGCGGTACGAGATAGATATTATCAACCGATTGCGGCACAAAGCCTATAATTAGGGACAGGACTGCAAGAGGAATCAAGGACAAAATCGGCTTTTTAACAATTCGTAGTTTTTCCTTATACAATGTCAGAAAAAAGACACCCATCATAAAGAAAAGCAAGGTCATTACTTTAGCACTAGCATCCGATACATTTTGTTGAATGAGTCCTACAGAAAGAAAAACCACATTCCCAGTTTGTCCAGCCACAAGGGTATTCCCTCGCACGATAAAGGTATAGGCATCAACATATCCTGCACAAAAAGTCAAAAAAAGCGCTAGTCGCTTAGACTGACGTGATATTTTCCTTATTGGTAATAATCTCATTTTCTCCCCCTTTTCATTTCATCTACCTATCTAAATATTGTACCACTTTCTCTAAGAAATGCGTACTCCATTTGAAAATTTTTACCATCTGTTGGATAGTCCTTCTTTTCTATGTTATAATGAAGGAAGGATTTGAAGTCGGAAAAGGAGTATTTATGCTTAAATTAGGTATCATCGGAACAGGGGCTATCAGCCATCATTTCATAGAAGCAGCCCATGCTAGCGGAGAATACCAGCTGGTTGCAGTCTATTCTAGAAAACGAGAAACTGCCGCAACCTTTGCTTCTCGCTATGAAAATATCCAACTCTTTGATCAATTAGAAGACTTCTTTAAGTCTTCCTTTGATGTAGTCTATATCGCCAGTCCAAACTCCTTGCATTTTGTTCAAGCCAGGGCTGCCTTGTCTGCTGGTAAGCACGTCATTCTTGAAAAGCCAGCTGTCACTCAGCCACAAGAATGGCTGAATTTGAGACAGACAGCTAAGAAAAATCACTGTTTTATATTTGAGGCAGCTCGTAATTACCACGAGAAAGCTTTTACCACTATCAAAAACTTTTTAGCAGACAAGCAAGTGTTGGGAGCTGATTTCAATTATGCTAAGTATTCATCCAAGATGCCGAACTTGTTAGATGGGCAGACGCCAAATGTCTTTTCAGATTGTTTTGCTGGTGGAGCCCTTATGGACTTGGGGATTTATCCTCTCTATGCTGCCGTTCGCCTCTTTGGAAAGGCTCAAGACGCGATTTATCAAGCTCAACAGCTTGACAATAGCATTGACCTAAATGGAGACGGTATCCTCTTCTACCCTGACTTTCAAGTTCATATCAAAGCTGGGAAAAACATCACTTCCAATCTTCCTTGTGAGATTTACACAGCAGATGGAACCTTGACCCTTAACACGATTGAACATGTCCGCTCAGCTATTTTTAGCGACCACCAAGGAAATCAAGTTCAACTCCCTATCCAACAGGCTACTCATACGATGACTGAGGAAGTTGCTGCGTTTGCTCATATGATCCAGCAACCAGACCAGACGATCTACCAGACTTGGCTGGATGATGCAAGCTCTATTCATGAGCTACTATATACTATGCGCCAGACTGCTGGCATTAGATTTGAGGCAGAAAAATGAAAACCAAACTACCGACTGAATGGCAGGAATTGAGTGACCAACTCGGTTTCCAAGAATTCACCCCCATTCAAACTCAACTATTTGAGCCCCTTCTTGCTGGAGAAAACCTCCTAGGAGTGAGCCCAACAGGAACTGGTAAGACCCTAGCTTACCTCCTACCAAGCCTTCTCAGACTACAAAAGAAAAAAGCCCAGCAACTCTTGATTCTAGCACCAAATACGGAACTTGCTGGACAGATTTTTGATGTATGTAAAACGTGGTCAGAGGCTATCGGCTTAACTGCTCAGCTCTTCTTATCAGGTTCGAGTCAGAAACGCCAGATTGAACGACTCAAAAAAGGACCAGAAATTCTAATCGGTACTCCTGGCCGTATCTTTGAGTTGATTAAATTGAAAAAAATCAAGATGATGAATGTGGAAACCATCATCCTGGATGAATTTGACCAATTGCTAGATGATTCTCAGATTCACTTTGTCGAGAAAATCACTCACTACGCACCTCGTGACCACCAACTCATCTACATGAGTGCGACGACCAAGTTTGACCAAGAAAAGATTGCGCCCAACACACATACCATTGATCTCTCTGATCAAAAACTAGACAACATTCAACATTTCTATATGCAGGTAGACCAACGTCACCGCGTTGATATGCTGCGAAAACTAGCTCATGTTGAGGATTTCCGTGGTCTGGTCTTCTTTAACAGCTTATCAGACCTTGGAAGTGCTGAGGAAAAATTACAGTATCGCGATATCTTGGCTGTTTCCCTCGCTAGCGATGTCAATGTTAAGTTTAGAAAAGTTATCTTAGAAAAGTTTAAGGACAAGCAGCTAACCCTGCTCCTTGCAACTGACCTTCTGGCTCGTGGAATTGACATTGATAGCCTAGAATGCGTCGTAAATTTTGATGTTCCTAGAGATATGGAAACCTATACCCACCGTGCTGGCCGTACAGGTCGCATGGGAAAAGAAGGCTATGTTGTTACTCTCGTAACCCATCCTGAAGAACTTAAAAAACTCAAGAAATTCGCAAGTGTGCGTGAAATTGTCCTGAAAAATCAAGAACTCTATATTAAATAAGGTTGGCATTCGCCAACCTTTTTCTTATCCCCAAGTAATTTCTAATTGATAGCTGGCAAAGTGGTGTCCCTCTTGGTTTTGCAGTTGATAGGCTAGCTCAATCTTTTGCCCATCCAGTTTGTAGTGACTCGTTTGAATGATAAACTCCTGCATCCCCATTGGAGTCGGAATATAGGCTAAACTATCACTCTCCTTTAGAAATTTCATAATGGTCTTCGGATTGGAAAAACGGGTCATCACCAGTTCTTCTTCATGAAACTTGAGAACCACTTTTTCTTTTTCCTCATTATAAAAAAGCAGATAGCTATAATCCCCTTTTTCATGCACTTCAACGTCATAAAGCTGGTCAATCACTTCCAACTGCTCATCAAACTGAATCGTATTTCGCATCCGAATCTTCACATCAGGTCCTCTTTCTTCTCTCTTGTCCTACTATTTTACCAAAAAGAGCAGGATTTTGCTATAATGGTCATATGAACGAAAAAGTATTCCGTGACCCAGTTCACAACTATATCCATGTCAATAATCAAGTCATCTATGACTTGATCAATACAAAAGAATTTCAACGTCTGCGTCGTATCAAACAGCTAGGAACTTCCAGCTATACCTTTCATGGTGGGGAGCACAGTCGCTTTTCCCACTGTTTGGGGGTCTATGAGATTGCACGACGTATCACAGAGATTTTTGAAGAAAAATATCCTGAAGAATGGGATCCTGCTGAGTCTCTCTTGACCATGACCGCTGCGCTCCTTCATGACCTTGGGCATGGTGCCTACTCCCATACTTTTGAACATCTCTTTGATACAGATCATGAAGCTATTACCCAGGAAATCATCCAAAGTCCTGAGACAGAGATTCACCAAGTTCTGCTACAAGTAGCGCCTGACTTTCCAAAAAAAGTTGCCAGTGTCATCGATCATACCTATCCTAACAAGCAGGTCGTGCAGCTCATTTCTAGCCAAATTGATGCAGACCGTATGGACTATCTCTTGCGCGACTCCTATTTTACAGGAGCATCTTATGGGGAATTTGACCTGACACGAATTCTTCGAGTGATTCGCCCTATCGAAAATGGTATCGCCTTTCAGCGCAACGGCATGCACGCCATCGAAGACTATGTTCTCAGTCGCTACCAGATGTATATGCAGGTTTATTTCCACCCAGCAACACGGGCCATGGAAGTTCTCCTACAGAATCTCCTCAAACGCGCCAAGGAACTCTATTCTGAGGATAAGGATTTCTTTGCACGAACTTCTCCTCATTTGCTACCTTTTTTTGAAAAGAAAGTTACTCTATCTGACTATCTGGCACTTGATGACGGCGTGATGAATACCTACTTCCAACTCTGGATGACCAGTCCTGACAAGATACTAGCCGACTTGTCGCAACGTTTTGTCAACCGCAAGGTCTTTAAATCCATTACTTTTTCAGAAAAAGACCAAGACCAACTCGCAACCATGAGACAACTGGTTGAAGAAATCGGTTTTGATCCAGACTACTATACAGCCATTCATAAGAACTTTGACCTCCCTTATGATATCTATCGTCCCGAATCTGAAAATCCACGGACTCAGATTGAGATTCTACAAAAAAATGGAGAACTGGCAGAACTCTCTAGCCTGTCCCCTATCGTCCAATCCCTTGCTGGCAGCCGCCATGGGGACAATCGTTTCTATTTTCCTAAAGAAATGTTGGACCAAAACAGTATCTTCGCAAGCATTACCCAGCAATTTTTACACTTGATTGAGAACGATCATTTTACCCCAAATAAGAACTAGAAAAGGAAATATATGAGTATTAAACTAATCGCCGTCGATATCGACGGTACCCTAGTCAACAGTCAAAAGGAAATCACTCCTGAAGTCTTTTCCGCCATCCAAGATGCCAAACAAGCTGGTGTCAAAGTCGTGATTGCAACGGGTCGTCCCATCGCAGGTGTTGCCAAACTTCTGGATGACTTGCAGTTGAGAGACGAGGGTGACTATGTGGTAACCTTCAACGGCGCCCTTGTCCAAGAGACTGCTACTGGCCATGAGATTATCAGTGAATCCTTGACCTATGAGGATTATCTGGATATGGAATTTCTCAGTCGCAAGCTCGGTGTCCACATGCACGCTATTACCAAGGACGGTATCTACACATCCAATCGTAATATCGGAAAATACACGGTGCACGAATCAACCCTCGTCAGCATGCCCATCTTCTACCGCACCCCTGAAGAAATGGCTGACAAGGAAATCGTCAAGTGTATGTTTATCGATGAACCAGAGATTCTCGACGTTGCGATTGAAAAGATACCAGCAGAATTTTACGAACGCTACTCCATCAACAAATCTGCTCCTTTCTATCTCGAACTCCTTAAAAAGAATGTAGACAAGGGTTCAGCTATTACCCATCTAGCTGAAAAACTCGGATTGACCAAAGATGAAACCATGGCAATCGGGGACGAAGAAAATGACCGTGCCATGCTGGAAGTCGTTGGCAACCCCGTTGTTATGGAAAATGGAAATCCAGAACTCAAAAAAATCGCCAAATACATCACCAAAACAAATGACGAATCTGGCGTTGCCCATGCTATTCGAATGTGGGTACTGTAAAAGGAAAGAATAGACGAAAACCGCTCGGCTGAGCGGTTTTTCATATCTAATTACTGCCCCCTGCAGGAATCGAACCTGCAACTACTCCTTAGGAGGGAATTGTTATATCCATTGAACTAAGGGAGCTAGAGAAAAACTCTGCTGAATGAGCAGAGTTTTTTAGTCGAATTAACGACGGATTTCTTTGATACGAGCTGCTTTACCTTGAAGAGCACGCAAGTAGTACAATTTCGCACGACGTACTTTACCGTAACGAACAACTTCAATCTTTTCAACACGTGGAGTGTGGATTGGGAAGATACGCTCAACACCTACACCGTTAGAGATTTTACGAACTGTGTAGTTTTCTGAGATGCCTGCACCTTTACGTGCAATAACAACACCTTCAAAAATCTGGATACGTTCACGGTTACCTTCGACAACTTTCGCGTGTACACGAACAGTGTCACCGGGACGGAATGATGGGATATCTGTACGAAGTTGACCTTCAGTCAAGCTTTGGATTAATGGATTCATTTTATTCTCCTATCTTTGTCAATCTTGAGGAACCTTCCTCAGCGGATAAACTGTATTTTTGTGCGTCCATTACACACAAGATACAGTTTACCAAATTTCCACCTAAAAGTAAAGAAATTTATAGCAGAATTCCTAAAAAAATCGCTAGAAAACCGCCTATGTAAGTTAAGAGAAAATAGCTATAAAATATCTTCTTGTCACTTAATAGTCTTTGCAGCTCGTCATTCAAGGTAGAAAAGGTCGTTAACCCTCCACAAAAACCTGTCGCAAGGATGGCATAGATTTCCTTGGACTCCACATGATTGTAGAGTAGGCCAATTAAAAAACATCCTAGAAGATTGACAATGAGAGTTCCCAATGGCAATTTTGAAGCTTGATTATAGCAGGAAAAGAAATAACGAACCAGGGCTCCGAACCCGCAGGCGATTGCAAGATAAACGATTACCATTTCTTCCTCCCTAGAACATAAGCCAAAAGTAGACCTCCACCAATGCTCAAAAATAAGTAGATGCCTAAGCTAAGATAACGCCCAGTATCGAGCAATTTCACAGCATCCAAGAGTAGACTAGAAAAGGTTGTTAAACCTCCGCAAAAACCCGTCCCCAGCGCTAAAACCAAGCCTTTACTAGTTCCCTTATGGGCCAGATAGCCTTTTACCAGATAGACCAGGCAGAATATTCCCAGATAATTGACGAGAAGGGTTCCCCAAGGAAAGTCTGGGCTAGCTGGTAACCAAGTGGAAATGAGATAGCGGATAAGGCCTCCCACCATTGCAGCCAGAAAAATTCCTAGCGGATAAAATTGTTCTTTTTTCATTTAATGTTTTGATCCTGATAATCACGCGAACGTTTGAGTATGTCTGAAAAAGTTGCAACAATGGTCTCCTGATAGCGCTTATCTTCTACTCGATTTTTGACTTTCTCAAAAATAACTTCTTCTCTCTTAGTATCTAAAATAGGTTTCCCTGAGGATTTCTTATAAGCGACAACCCCCTCAACCAAATGCATCCGTTCTTCTAGGAGCTTGACGATTTGGTCGTCTATTTGATCAATTTCTTGCCGAATAATATCTAAATCCATAGTATCTCCTCCTTTATTTGAATTATTGTATCAAAAAGCCACCAAATAGGCTAGTAAAATCACAAAAAAATTAATAAAAAAACGCACTGACTCCTTCCAGTCAGCGCAGTTTGATTCTTATCCTACTTTTGCAGCCAATTCTTCTGCGAATTGTTCCAAGCGTTCGATGTCTTCTTCTTCGGCAGAGAGGTCCACTTTAACACACTCTGAACCTTTTTCTGCTCCTGTCGCTACAAATACACGATCAAAGTCATCGACAGCCTTACAGAATTCGTCGTAGAAGGTATCTCCTGAACCGACCACTCCGTAGATTTTGCCATTCAAGTTGAGATCTGCTAGGTCTTCGTAGAAGTCCATCATCTCATCAGGCAATTCTCCATCACCATAAGTATAGGTTGCAACGATCGCGATGTCTGCTTCCAAGAAGTCTGAAGCGTCAACAGTCGTACATTCATCCACATCGACATCCAAGCCCAAGTCACGCAATTTGTCTGCTACAATATCTGCAATTTCTTCGGTATTACCGGTCATACTGGCAAATACAATTTTTGCTAATGCCATATCGTCCTCCTCAATTTATCTTTCTCCATTATATCATATCTTTTTCATTTTAAAAATAAAAATTCTTGTGCTACAATGAAATGAGAAAGAATTGAGGTTATTTATGGAAATTTGCCAGCAAATATTAGAGAAAATCAAAGAATACGATACCATCATCATTCATCGTCATATGAAACCAGATCCTGATGCCTTAGGGAGTCAGGTAGGTTTGAAAGTTCTTCTCACACACCATTTTCCGGAAAAGACTATCAAAACAGTCGGTTTTAACGAACCAACTCTAACTTGGATGGCGGAAATGGATACTGTCCAAGACAGTGACTACCAAGGAGCTCTTGCTATTATTTGTGATACAGCGAATCGTCCTCGTATCGATGATAAACGATACGAACAAGCTGCTTTCACCATCAAAATCGATCACCATCCAAATGATGATATTTATGGTGACCTATCTTGGGTCGATACAAGTTCAAGCAGTGCCAGTGAAATGATTGCCCTATTTGCTCAAGAAAATCAGCTGGCTTTGTCTAGCGAAGCAGCACGACTTCTCTATGCAGGAATTGTCGGGGACACGGGGCGTTTTCTCTACCCATCAACTAGTGCCCGTACCTTTAGAATAGCTAGCCAGCTCCGAGAAGTTAATTTTGACTTTGCTGGATTGTCTCGTCAAATGGATACCATGAGCTTCAAGATTGCAAAACTACAAGGGTATATTTATGATCACTTAGAAGTCGATGAAAACGGGGCTGCACGCGTTCTGCTTACTCAAGACATCTTGGAAAAATATAAGGTTACGGATGCTGAAACAGCGGCAATTGTCGGAGCACCTGGCCGAATTGATACTGTTAAGGCTTGGGCTATCTTTGTTGAACAAGCTGATGGTCACTTCCGTGTGCGAATGCGCAGTAAAATCACCCCTATCAATGAAATTGCCAAAGAACACGACGGAGGAGGACATCCATTAGCCAGTGGTGCCAATTCCTATAGTCTAGAAGAAAACGAAATCATCTATCAAAAGTTAAAAAACTTGCTTAAAAACTAATAAAATACTTGCCAAACTTTTCAGAATCTGATAGACTAGTAAGGTAACAATCTATGGCTCGCAAAGAGACCATGGCAGAAAGGAAATATTGCAAAATGAAAAAAGATATCCATCCAGAATATCGCCCAGTTGTCTTCATGGACACAACTACTGGTTACAAATTCCTTAGCGGTTCAACAAAACGCTCTAACGAAACTGTTGAGTTCGAAGGCGAAACTTACCCATTGATCCGTGTGGAAATTTCATCAGACTCACACCCATTCTACACTGGACGTCAAAAGTTCACTCAAGCAGATGGACGTGTGGATCGTTTCAACAAAAAATACGGTCTCAAATAATCATAAAAAGAACAGTTTCAACTGTTCTTTTTTTGTACTTATTTTTATGAACCAACCACTACTACTTTCTCTTTATCAAGCTTCACGCTGACACTATGATTGATTTCAAACGAGGTTAAAAAATATCGAAAAGAAGCTTGATATTGAGAATGGTCAAGATGATTGAAACTGCGTAACCTAGGATGGTGTTCCACTTGGCATTAGTGAATTCTCCCATCAGTGACTTCTTAGATGTCAGATAAATTAAGGGGAAAATTGAAAACGGAAGAGCGATTGACAGAAAGACCTGTGAATAGACCAATAACTGATCCAAGGTTTTTTCTTGATGTCCAAACAAAACGGCGACTATAATCACAGGGAGCAAGGCAAAAATACGTGTACCGATACGGATAATCCACTGAGGCAATCTTAGAT